>DAIQOB010000179.1:0-6019 GCA_036788075.1 Syntrophobacteraceae bacterium | reverse complement strand
AGGGCGAACGGTTTGTTTTGTTAGAAAACTTTTGCTAAGGTACTTAAGTCAACACCATTGCCATTGGCGGCCCCGTTTCAATTACTCCTCGTCATCCCCTTCCACCGGTTTGAATTTGTCGGGAATGATCATGGTCTCACAAATGATCTCCTTGAAGGAAAGCACTTTGACCCCGAGATTGTACTCCTTGTTCAGATCGTTGATCTGGTCATAGCAGTTGTGGCAGGGAGCGATAACGATTTTTGCTCCGGTAGCTCTGATCTGATCGGCCTTCAATCGCCCTGAAATCATGCGCCGCTTCTTGAATTCCGGCCCCATGGGGATGAACCCGCCCCCACCGCCGCAGCAATGGTTGTGCTCCCGGTTGGGAGTCATATCTCTGAAATCCTTGGCCAAAAATGCAGTCAGCTTCCGCCCTTCCTCCCACAGCCCGCCGTTGCGCGACACATTGCAGGGGTCCTGGTACGTCACGGGCTCCGTGAGCATCTTGTCGGGGTCGATTTTGATGCGGCCATCCCGCAGATATTCGTAGAACAGCCTCACCGAATGGACGACCTCCACCGGCGGCTTTCCACCGGCATACCCGGCAAAATACGGGCCCTCGAAGGCAGCCGAACGGAAAGCATGGCCGCATTCCGTGATGGCGATTTTTTGGACTCCCAACTCCACAGCCTTTTCATACATGTTCTTCACTACGTGCCCCGCCAGGGCGCGGTCACCCGCGTACATGGCCAGGTTGGTGGCTTCCCACCCCGTGCTGGGCATGGTCCAGTCTTCTTCGGCCACCGTGAAAATTTTCGCCGCCATGGCGATGTCCTGGGGATAGTACATGGGCTCCCGGGCATTGAGGCAGTACATGTACTTGGCCCCCTTTTTGTCGATGGGGATGGTGAGTCCGGTGAGTTCCTCCCCCGTTTCCTCTTCCATCCAGGAACAGGTATCGAGAAAATCATCCGTGCTCATGCCCATTTGGTTGCCCGTTTCCCGGTAATTGACGGAGGTGCGCTCCAGTCCGTCTGGAACAACCCCCTGGGACTGGCAGACGGTCCGCGCCGTCGAAATCATTGTGGCGATGTCGATGCCGAAGGGGCAGTACATGGAGCATCGCCTGCATGTCGTACATTCGCCCCAGATGATGTCGTAGCATTTCTGGAGGAATTCTCGGTCCACGTTCCCCTTCCGGCGATACATCTCAGCCAGGGTGCTCTTGAACTTGTACGCGGGACTGAAGCGCGGGTCTCGGTTGTTGGTCAGGTAAAAGAAACAGCTTTCGGCGCAGAGTCCGCACCGTGAACAGATGCTCAGCCAGGTTTTGATGCGAGCACCATCGTTGGCATTCAAAATTTCCCTGATCTTATGGGTATCGACAGGCTTTTCAAGCACATCGTTCATGTTGAGACATTCTCCTCTCAAAAGATGGATCCACATACTTCATATCTGCGAAGCTTCCCGTATGGGGGCTCACCACGTTCTCGCACCCCGGCGTCCTCCAAACTCGAAGCCGATGAAGGCCCTCGAGAAGAAAAACAGGATGATGTGGGCAAGCTTGCTGAAGGGAATGACGATCAGCAGGATCTCCGCAAACAGTATGTGCAGTATCAAAAGTGTCTTATAATCGCCGACCTGGTGGTAGGCCAGAAAACCCGTCACAAAGGGGATCCCCGTCAGCAGGAGGAGCGTGTAATCCCAGGCCGTGGTCAAAATTCGTACTTCCGGACGCACGATGCGTCTGGCGAGCAAAAACACAAAACTCACCAGGAAGACGATCGTCAGGATATCTGCAGTTCCGTCACTCATGGAAGGCAGGCTGATGCCGAAAGCCTCGTGCCACATCATGTTGTGAGCGAGCAGAAAGAGCGGAACGGCGAAAAGGCAGATGTGGAACAGAAAAAACATCAGGGTGAAAACCGGCTGGTTGCGCATGGAGACACTCCCCCAGGGGATGAGCCAGTGAAAGATGGACCGCATTCCCCAGCTCATGTCTGCATGATTGTAGACCACCTTGTCTCTATCCTTGCTGAGGCCATAGAGAAAGACCACCCGCAGGCACAATCCTCCCAGAAAAACGATAAAGGCCGCCCACAGGGCCGGTCCTGTCAAAAACGCATATAAGTCATCCATCGCACTCTGCTCCCTCTTCTTTGTACCAAACGGCAGCCTGCACAACCACGAACCAGGGCTGTTCGCGAACAGCCCCTACCCCCTCATTCCTTGTGCAAAACGGCAGTCTGCGCAACCGGTATGTTCATCCTCTCACTTCCACTGGAACCTAACTTTTATTTCATATCACAAAATGAGTGATCTTCAAGAAGGACTGCAGGGAAACAGCGATATTCCTTCCATGATCGGATCCATCCAGGAAAAATCACCGCGTATCCCCCTCGTCAGAAGTCACCGGGGGCAGGATCAGAAAGGATCCTTTGCCATCGCCCACACGCAGGTTACCCATGGAATGCGAGTCATGCCTTTACAGTAGGAAGCAACCGTGGCATATAGCCTTCTCGGTACGCGTGAGGGATGCGCCCGTGCCGTTACTGAGCACTGGACGAAGCTGCAGGAAAAAGGCCGCCGAAAGGAGCTGGGGAATGAAGCTATCAACGCGAAGTCGCTACGGGACGAGGCTCTTGCTGGAAATGGCCATTCATTATAAGGAAGGGCCCATCCAGCTTGCAGAAATCGCGCGGCGGCAGGAGGTTTCCACCAAGTATCTGGAGCAGATCATCATCCCTCTCAAAAAGGCCGGCTATGTCAACAGCATGCGGGGTCCCAAGGGTGGGCACATGTTGGCCATGTCTCCCGAAACCATCAGGCTGGGAGAAGTCATAGCGCTCCTGGAGGGAGGACTGGGAGTGACGGAATGTGTGGATCATCCTGAAAGCTGCCGACGGGCGGGCTTGTGTATGACACGGTTTTTATGGAAGGAAATCAGCGAGGCCATCCGTGATCGCCTGGACAGTTTTACGCTGCTTGACCTGGTGCACATGCGCCCCGAGGACCGAGACGGCGCTTTTCACTGCATTTCGGGTCCCCGCTGAAGAGATGAAGCAAAAACCGGAAAGCAGGCAGGGACTCACGTCTCCTGCTTGTACTGGGAATAAAAATCCAAAACCTTCTTGAGATATTCCTTCGTTTCATTGAAGGGCGGGACACAGCCGTAGCGTCTGACGGTCTCGGGGCCGGCGTTGTAGGCGGCGAGAGCCAGCGTGACATCGTTATTGAAGCGTTTGAGGAGGTATTTCAGGTAGCGCACGCCGCCTTCGATGTTCTCTCTGGGGTCGTAGGGATTTTTCACTCCCATGTCTTTGGCGGTGGCGGGCATGAGCTGCATGAGTCCGATGGCTCCCCTGGAAGACAGGGCCTCGTGGTCGAAGCGCGATTCCGCCCGGATGAGGGCCTTCACCAGGCGGTGATCGAGCCCGTATTCCCTGCTGATGCTTTGAATGTGGGGGTCGTAATAGGTGGTATCGCCTGTAAGATAGATCCACCAGGATGAGATGCTGCAGGATCCCTTACAGAGCATGAAAAAGGGGATGCAGTAGAGCAGAGCACAGAGGCTGAATATTATTCGGCGGCGCATGACTTTCATGAGCATACTCCGCATTCGGTTTAAGCACATCAGCGTCACGATTGCAAGCAGTTCCCTTCGACTCGCCGGAGCATCGACCGTCTCTTCCACACTGTACGCATACATATTAATTAAACGGATGTGCCGCGGAAAATCAAGACCGCCGGGGGGGCGATTTTTTTATTTGCCTCGGTTTGTCCATGACATCATGTTATATTGACCCTTCAGAATGGGTGCCTCGAAATGAAGCGGCAAGACTGCGCGGTGCGCTACTTCATTTTGAGAATCGGCGGATTGCTCCACACAGGAGAGTTTTTTCATGCTTAAGAATTACTGGCCCGACGATTATTTGTCCAAAATTCGCTCTCCAAAGGATGCCATTGGATTGATCCATGCCGGACAGCGGATTTTTATCGGATCTTCCTGCGGAGAGCCGCAGTGTCTTGTGAGGGAGCTGGCGTCGCAATCCGCCAATTTCACCGACCTGGAGATCGTACGGCTTTTGAGCCTCGAGACGACCCCTTTGACCCTCATGGCCAGCGAGGGTTCCCGGGAAACCTTTCACATCCGGTCCTTTTACTCCGGTTCCACATTGCCCGAAGTCCTGGCGGTGAATCGACGCTTCTTCACGCCCATCAATCTCTCGGCCCTCCCCTACCTGTTCCAGACCCGGCAGATTCCCATTCACGTGGCACTCATCCAAGTCACTCCCCCCGATGATTTCGGCTGGATGAGTCTCGGCATTTCCGTGGACATAACGCTGGCGGCAGCGCTTTCCGCCGACATCATCATTGCTCAGGTCAACCCCAGAATGCCGCGGGTCCTGGGAAACAGCTTCCTTCACGTGAACGACGTCGATTTTGTGGTGGAGTGCGAGGAAGAGCTCCTCACCATCGGCGAGTTTCCGGAGCCTGACACGGCGGAGCTCCTCGCCAACAACTCGGCCAAGCTCATCGACGACGGCGCAACGTTGCAGGTAGGGCTGGGCGCCACTCCACAGGCGACGGCCGTGGCCCTGTCCCAGAAAAACGACCTGGGCATCCACACCCAGTCTCTGACCCAGAGCATCATGGAGCTCGTTTCCCGCGGGGTCATCAACAACCGGAAGAAGGGCGTCAACGTGGGAAAGGTGGTGGCCAGCAGCGCCATCGGGACGTCGAACCTCTACGAGTTCCTCCATGACAATCCCAGCATCGAGTTCCACCCCTCCGATTACGTCAACAGCCCGGCCGTCATCGCCAGCCACAACCGCATGACCTCCATCAATGTGGTCAGTGTCATGGACCTCACAGGGCAGGTGGCGGTGGACGCCGCTTCCCAGAGTCATTTCGCGGGAGTGACGGGGATGCTGGACTTTGTGCGGGGTGCTGCTCAATCGCCCGGCGGAAAGTCCATACTGCTGATCCCCTCAACCTCCCTGAGCGGCAAAACGAGCCGCATCGTGCCTATGCTGGAGAACCTCCCCGTAGTGGTGCCGCGGAGCGACGTCTATTACGTCGTGAGCGAATACGGCGCGGTGAATCTCTTCGGCAAGAGCATCCAGGAGCGGGCCATCGCCATGATCAGCCTGGCACACCCGAATTTCCGGGATGAGCTCTTTTACAACGCCAAAAAACTTGGACTCATCGGGCCGGAAAGAAGTCTCAAGGAGTCCATCCACGCCGTCTATCCCGTGAAATGGGAAGAAAACATCGAGATCGACGGGAAGCGGGTCACCATTCGTCCGGTCAAGCCGGTGGATGAAAGGCGCATCCAGGAGCACTTTTACAATCTGGACATGAACGACATCATTTCACGCTTTTTTCACCGGAAGAACACCTTCGTGCGGGATGATGTGGCGTCCATGTATCAGATTGATTATTTAAAGGAAATGACCATCGTGGCCGTCACCGGAGAATTCGGCTTCGGCAAGATCATCGCCATGGGCGGCTACGTTCTGGATCCGCACAACAACGTGGCCGAGGTCGCTTTCAGCGTGAGCAAGGATTGGCAGAAAAAGGGCCTGGCCAAAAAGATCCTCAAAAAGCTTGCCGAGGTGGCCAGAGAAAACGGCATCAAGGGCCTCGCCGCCTACACTTCCATGAACAATCAATCCATGATCCATCTGTTCAAATCCCTCTCGTGTGATGTGACTACCAGCCATGACGACGATCTGGTGTGCCTCCATTGCATGTTCGACTCGGCACCGAAAGAGGGATAGGACGGCCCGCGTTGAGGCAGGAGGTAACAATATGCATCCTTCACTCCGGGCAGGGTGCATTTTGAGCACTGCCCGCATTAAAGAAGTCCTTACGTCGACAAATGGTGCGTGAAACGCACCCTGCCAACCCCCACGACATCGGGGCGGTCACACGGAAGGATGAGCAGGCGGGACGGATGGCTATCTCCTGCCTGCCACTTTAAGTACCTGAGCATATATTTCTTAACATTTTGTCTTGCTGTCCGTTCGCCCTG
>DAIQOB010000178.1:1369-6033 GCA_036788075.1 Syntrophobacteraceae bacterium | reverse complement strand
GGCGACGGCATCCGCCTCCATGGGGACGGTCCGGAGGGTATCGTCCGGCGCAGCGTCATGGAGGAGGAGCAGTGTTTCCAGGGCGGTGTAGGTATCCACATCCCTCGTCTTGAGGGCATCGTAGCGGTACAGGCCGCAGATCCCTCCAATGAGGGATTCCCGGAGCGCTGCAGTATGGTCCAGAGGGAGCCCCTCGAAGGCTGCCAGAGGCAGAGCGGGGCGGCTGATCTGCAGCTCCCGGCACTTGCGGAATGCTCCCGCCGCAGCGCAGCGCAGCTTGTCCGGCTCGAATTTGTCGGCAGGTCCGAGCCCGACAGCGATCAACCTCGGAATCTCGCAGTCAGCGGGGCCATAATACACGGCCACTTCCT
Organism: Syntrophobacteraceae bacterium; assembly: GCA_036788075.1. Lineage (GTDB taxonomy): Bacteria > Desulfobacterota > Syntrophobacteria > Syntrophobacterales > Syntrophobacteraceae > Desulforhabdus. The sequence continues at coordinate 5,662 of DAIQOB010000178.1, read as the reverse complement.
GGTGCTTGCCCTTGAAATCCTGGAGGGCCTGGGACCCGGAGATCCATGGTGCGCTTTGTTCCATCCAGCGTTTGAAGCCCGGGAGGGGTTCCTCCGATTTTTCGAAGCTGAAGAAGATAATGGCATCTGCCTGCCAGTCCTTCATATCGCGTGTTTGCCACTCGATGAGCATTCCGTTCTCCTCAAAAAGTTCACATGGGTTCAAGTGAAAGCAGTTCCGTTCTTCCGCTTTCTCCGTCGAAATACAGGAGCTTGCCGCTGTAGGCCGATGCTTTTCCCGTAAGAAGGCGCAGCGCTTCCAATGCTTCCAGACTTCCCAAGACTGCGGCGGTGGGGCCAAGAACCCCCAGGGCCTCTTCCGCGGCGTCTCGGGAGCGCTTCTTCCCGTAGATCTGGTGCAGACCGGTGGAAGAATCCGGGAGCAGGGTCGTCATCTGCCCCCACCAGCCGGCTACGGCAGCGTGAATCATGGGGACCCCCAGGCGGCGTGCTCTTTCAGCCAGGAGAAAGCGCCCCGGTAGATTGTCGAGGGCGTCCAGCACCAGGTCGGTTCCGCGGATCAGGTCGTCTGCGTTCCCATCATCCAGGAGAGAAGGGAAGGCTTCCACCTCCACCAGGGGATTGATAAGGGCCACGCGCTCCTTCCCCACCAAGGCTTTGGGGCGCCCCAGTTCAGCCGTATCGCAGAGCCACTGGCGGTTGAGATTCGAGGCGGTGAAGGTGTCTCCATCCACCAGGCGCAAAAACCCGACTCCGGCTCTCGCCAGCAGGTGGATCAGCACCCCGCCGAGTCCCCCGCAGCCGCAGATCAGCACTCTGCTGCGGCACAGGCGGATCTGCTCCTCCAGGGTCAGAGCCTGAAAGTTTTTCAGGTAGCGCAGTGGGAAAATCCCGTTTTCCATGGCTTCCAGCTGCGCCTGCCGGGGGGGCAAACCGTTCTTGGCAGCCCAGGCCAGCAACGCCTCGTCATCCATGACCCGCACCGATTGCCCTGCGATATCGAGGGTCCAAGCCTGTTGGAGCAAATGAGTCGTCATACGGGCGCTCCCCTGTCGTGCCTTTTCATCGTTCTGCAAATCTTTCTTCAATGATCGGGGAAAGATACACTGATGTGACACCGGCTCGCAATGGGAATCACGGATGCAGTGCGGGGAGAGGGTTGCACGGGGGGCAATATTGTTGACTGAACCAACTTTCTTCATTCTGCTGAAAGCCGGAACCCAGGAAAATGAAGACTTTCTGGACCCCGGTTTTCACCGGGGTGAGGTTGAGTCAGCACCATTGAGAGGGATGCACAGGGCGACTCGGGGAGGAAAATGTCGTTGACAAAAGGTGCCGGCCTCATTAGCGTGATCCTTTCTATTGAGCTGTCAATGAAGGATACAGGTTCTATCAGGATTTTGTCCAAGGGAGGAAACGAATGACTCAGCGGATTCACAACTTCAATGCCGGACCGGCTGCACTGCCTCTACCGGTTCTCGAACATATTCAAAACGAGATGCTGGATTTTCGGGGGTCCGGAATGTCGGTGCTGGAAGTCAGTCACCGTTCCAAGTGGTTTGAAGACGTGCTGGATGATACCATTGTACGCGTCAAGAGATTGCTCAAACTGGATGACCAGTACCATGTGCTGTTTTTGCAGGGCGGAGCCAGCATGCAGTTCTGCATGGTCCCCATGAACCTGGCCGTTCCTGGAAAGCCGGTGGATTATGTGGATACGGGAACCTGGTCCACGAAGGCCATCAAGGAAGCGCGCATCCAGGGGCTGGACGTGCGGGTGATCGCCAGTTCCGAGGCGGACGCATTCACTTATATTCCGAAGGAAATCCCCGTGGACGGCAAGGCGGCTTACCTTCACCTCACTTCCAACAACACCATCCGGGGGACTCAATGGCATGCCTTTCCCGATGGTGCGGGCGTTCCCTTCGTGTGCGACATGTCTTCGGACATCTTCAGCCGGGTATTCGATCCCAAGCCCTTCGGACTGATTTATGCCGGCGCCCAGAAAAATGCCGGACCTGCGGGGGTGACCCTGGTCATCGTGCGGGACGACATGCTCCAGCGGGTGCCCAAGACGCTCCCCTCCATGCTCAAGTACACGACCTACTCGGAAAAGAAATCCATGTACAACACACCTCCCACCTTCGCCATCTACGTAGTGGGACTGGTGACCCGCTGGATTGAAGAGACGGTCGGCGGCATGGAAAAGATGGAAGCGGTCAACAACCAGAAAGCGGCCTTGATCTATGATTTCATAGACAGCCAGAATTTCTACCGGGGAACCGCAATGCCCGATTCCCGCTCCCGGATGAACGTCACCTTTCGTTTGCCCACGGAAGAACTGGAGCAGAAGTTCATCAAGGAATCCCTTGCCCAGGGGCTGGGAGGGCTCAAGGGACACCGTTCGGTGGGCGGCTGCAGGGCGTCCATTTATAATGCCGTTTCCCTGGAAGGCGTTCAGGTTCTGATCCAATTCATGAAAGAATTTGCCGGGAAAAATGGTTAGCGCTGTCTTGCCATTCCCTCGTGGGGGGAGGAGGGTTTTTCTTGAAAATCCCTCTTCCCCCTCAGGCAATGTTGTTGACTTCTACGCATTAAGGATTGAAAGTTCCTTTTTTGTAGGAGCGGCTTCCAGCCGCGACTGGCTCACTGTCGCGGCTGGAAGCCGCTCCTACAAAAAAAGCAGTTTTAACCCGCCTGCACCTTCCACCCGTTTCACCCTCCGTCCACTGTATCCTCAAGCATTTCCTCCCTCACACCCGCCTTTCTCCTGCGGCGTGAAGAACCCCACGCCTTTCCGAGCCTGGGAGTCCTGAAGCACCTGCAGGAAGAGTCCGTTCGTGCTGGAGGGGACATGGATCACCCGCACAACCTCCGCGTACGACCTCAGCTCCGGCGAGAGCTCCCCGAGACGGTTGGCCGACTGCAGAAGAAATCCCTCGTCAAAAATCATGTCGCGTTGATCCGGGTAAATGGCCAGGGGTACGATGCGAGCCTCCACGAGGTCACTGAAAAAATGGGTTCCATAGGAGACTTCGGGAACAAGCCCGTCTTCTTCAAAGGCGATTTCTCCCAGGATCAGGCAATGGTTGATGTCCGCATATCCCACGGGGACTCCCATCTGGATGTCGTTGGTTCCCCATCGAGCGGGTCCAAAGAGGGCATAGCGCTTGTCCTCCAGGAGACGGTTGAGTCGGCTCACCGCCCGGGCCACCGCCATTCTTTCCTCACGGGACGGGAGCTTTGCGTATCCTTTGGGGTCCACATAGACGATGTATTCAATATCCCTGATGGCGCCGTTCGTCAGCTCGCGGTTGTTGGTGAAAAGGATTTTGTCTTCCGGGATATGCTCCGGAAAAACCACCCTGCCCCTGTCCGTCCACAGGGCCAGAGGGCGGCACTGCAGGACATAGAGCCTGTCGTCGTTCCAGGCAAATTCCACGTCCACGGGATAACCGTAGGCAGCCTCCAGTTTCATGAGGATTTTCCGCATGAGGGTTGCAAAGGGGGTTCTGGAGATAAAATGATGAAAAGTAATGCAGCTTTCGGAAGCCTGGATTTTCTGACCCTTGAAAAGAGGCGGAGCCAGGTGTCCTTCCTGGTCGATGGAAAAGGCATGGAAAAGCTCCGTGTCGTCCAGGCTGTCGAGGAGATCATGGAATGAGACGGATTCAAAGCGCCGCGCTTCGAGGTTGAGGATATCGACCTTTTTCTGGGAGTATTTCTTGATGCGGTCGGCCGCAACTTCCGGTCTGAGCATAGGGTGGCTGAGGGGAACCATGAGGGGATAGCCCGGGCCGGTGCGATCCACGGCGCGGGTTCCCAGTCCCAGCACGAGCCGCACCACACCTTCATTTTCCTGGATGATGGGGCTCCAGGGGTAGAGATTCCGGGAGAAAGCCACGCCGGCTGCGAAAGGGAAAAAATAGGGGCCCCGACGCCGGCCCACGACCTTTTGGACGAGGACACTCATCCTTTCATCGAAGTCCAGGAGGCTGTGGTCACGCCGGTAGAGAATTGCAGCGGGGCTGAAGGTGCTTTTCAGCACCTGCTTCATGCCCCACATGAAATCGTTGAGGCGCTGCCGGGGAGGTCCCTGGTTGGCCAGGAAGACCGATTCATACTTTCCTGAAAACATGAATCCGAAATTGTCTTCGAGGAGGCTCGATGAACGGAGAATCAGGGGATGCTCTCCCACTTCATTGAGAAAGGAGGAGAAGTCCTCCACGACGTCGGGAGGGAAGGAAGCCCGTTCGAGCAGCTCCCCCATCTTGTCATAATCGTCCTCGATGA
>DAIQOB010000178.1:0-1269 GCA_036788075.1 Syntrophobacteraceae bacterium | reverse complement strand
GGATAAAATGTCGTTGACGTCCCGAATGGTGATGTGCTGTTTGGCAATGCCGATGAAGGAAAGCTGGCTTGAAATGAAATGGTTGAGGAGGGCGACGCGCACGCCCTCGGCCTCATCGGGAGAGATATGTACGCCGCCTTCGGGTAGCTCGCAGAAGGATTTCAATGCCGCCATGATACGGCTGGAAGTGGCTCCCTCCGTATTGAGAACCTGCTGGAGCTGCTGAAACGCGTCTTTTTTCCGGGCCAGAAGGATCGTGCTTCGAGTTTTTTCCCAGCTGAAATGGTGGACAAAATAAAGGTCGATGAGACTGTCCGTGAGGTCTTGAAAATCCTCCGGCGAAAGCGGCTCATCTCCAGCAGCGAAGGCCTGCCGTACTTCTTCCCGGATAGTCTCCCTGCCCGCGATGCCTGCCTTTTCCAGGGCGGAGAGGAAGAGCCTGCGCATTTCCGCCATCAGCTCCGGGTAGTGCATCATTTCCCGGTAGAGACGATGGGCTTCGAGAAGATCCTTCAGGGAGAATCCTGTCTCATGATTCATACCCATCCCCGCAAGCGGCAAGCCTCGGCCACTCGCGCAACGGCCACCAGATAAGCGGCTTCCCGCAGAGAAACCTTGTGATCCCGGCTCATGGTGAGCACGCTCTGGAAGGCGCTCGTCATCTTCTTGTCGAGTCTCCACTGGACTTCCTGCAGCTCCCAGTAAAGATTGCAGGCGTTCTGAACCTGTTCGAAATAGGAAACCGTGACTCCGCCGGCGTTGGCCAGAAAATCGGGAATAACGAGAATTCCCCTGTCGTTGAGGATGGCGTCGGCTTCGGGGGTGGTGGGACCGTTGGCCAGTTCGCAGCAAATCTTGCAGCGAAGGCGGGGGGCATTTTCTTTGACGATGACATTTTCCAGGGCGGCTGGAAAAAGGATGGTGACATCCAGTGCCAGGAGTTCCTGGTTGGTGATGGTCTCTGCATCGGGAAAGCCTTTGAGAACACCGTTCTTGAGCTTGTAGTCGGCGAGCGCCCTGGCGTCGATGCCGCCAGGATTGTAGACCCCCCCACTGGAATCCGAGGCCGCCACCAGCTTGAGCCCCAGGATTTCTTCCCCCAGCAGTGCCGCGAATTTTCCCACATTTCCGAAGCCCATCACCGCCATGGATTGACCCTTGAGCTTCATGCCGTAGGCCGCTGCGGCTTCCCGCGCCACGTAGACGGCGCCTCGGGCGGTGGCATCCCCCCGCCCCTGGGAGCCTCCCAGGGCAATGGGCTTTCCCGTG
>DAIQOB010000177.1:0-6035 GCA_036788075.1 Syntrophobacteraceae bacterium | reverse complement strand
TAGCTTGTGCTCCCCACCAAACCCGGGATCCATGACGGTCAGTCCCTTCTCGATGGCGTACGCTATGGGATGGTAGTAGCACGTTGCAAAATGGAGGAAAGGAATTTCCTGGAAGCAGCCCCAATAGCGTCCGTACAAATGCCCTCCCTTTTGGTAGAAAAGAGCCATGGCCAGCCTTTCACCCTCGCGGGTGGCCACTGAGAAGCTGCACCGATGCCGGAAATTCTTCTCCAGAAGCTGAAAAAAGGATGCGTTGAGAAAAGGACGGATCTCGGGTCCCATGTGCTTGATCCAGGTCCTTACATACAGTTGATGCATTTCCTCAAAAAAGGTCCGGGGGGCCTCCTCTCCTGAGACCATTCCAATGGTGATCCCCTGCTGCCGGATCGTTCGTAATTCACGTTTGATCTTGGTTCTGCGGCTGGATTTGAAAGTCGCCAGGTAATCGTCGAAGCTTCTGAAGCCTCGATTGAACCAGAGATAGTATTTGCTTCCGATGGCCATGTATCCCATGTCGAGGAGAAGAGATCGCAGGGTGGGCGAGGATTCGGAGAGAAAATAAAGTCGACTGGTGGCAAGCCTTCGGGACTGGCAGACAAAATCGATGTACTGCAACATCATGCGATACGCTTCGGAAAGCTCAACCTCCTTGCCGTACAGGAACTGATAACCGGGGACAGGAGTCAGGGGAAGTGCCCCCAAAAGTCCCTCCCGATAGGCTATACCTGTCATTTCCGACAAAAATTCCAGCAATCCTCCATCGCCGAATTCCACCCATGCCCGGTCCCGCCTGTACAGGGGAGCGATGACGAGAGGCTCGCCCTTCGAATAGGCTACCAGATGAAATGGCCGGTATCCACTGGCCGCCGAAACCGCACCGGACTGTTCCAAGGCGGCAAGATACTCCCAATCCATGAGGGGACTTGCGTCGGCTGCCAGTCGATTCCAAACGTTCCTGTCGACATCCTCCACCCGCGAAAAAGCTTCAAAATGAATTGCCATAAATTACCCTTTCTCAAGAGCGAAGGGCAGCACGCAGTTCCTGACCCATGAGCAGGAATTCCCTTTCTTCCTTGGCCCTGGGCCGCGGGAGATCGACAGATATTTCCTTGACAATCCGTCCCGGGTTGATTCCCATGATAAGAATCCTGTCCGCCATCAGGAGCGCCTCATTGGCATCGTGGGTAACAAAGAGAATCGTATGGTGCAGCTCCTGCCAAAGCTCCAGGAGCAAGCTCTGCATGTCCTCACGGGTTTGCGCATCCAAAGCGCCAAAGGGCTCGTCCATCAGCAAAATCCTGGGATTCAGGATGAGCACTCGTGCCAGGGCTACACGTTGCTTCATGCCCCCCGAGATCTCCCGGGGAAGGTAGTCCTTGAACTGGGTCAACCCCGTCAGAGCGAGGTAGCGTTCGACTGCTTCTTTGGCAGTGGCTTTCTCCACCCGTCGAATTTTCATACCAAAGGCGATATTTTCTTCCACCGTCAGCCACGGAAAAAGGGCATACTCCTGAAAGACCACGCAACGATCCGGTCCAGGTCCACTGACTGGTGAGCCCTCCATGAAGACCCTTCCGGACGAAGGGCTGGTAAGGCCCGCCAGGATCTTCAGAAGAGTCGTCTTTCCGCATCCACTGCGTCCTGTCACGCAGGTAAATTCCCCTTGTCGTACCGTGAACCGGATCCCTTCCAGGACCTGATGGACAGAGCCGTTCAGTTGGTAGGACCTGCAAATGTCCACTGCCTCCAGAAGCGGCTTGCCCCCCAATTCCAGATCCGGCACTACCTGAGGAGCACTCGATGGCACGATCAGAGCATCCTCCTAGCACTCTTAAAACAAAATCTCATGAAGCTCTTCAACACTGTATCACTCAATCGTCCCATTATGGCTATGAGGATGATGCCCACCAGGATGATTTCGATCCGTCCCGTCATGCGAGCATCCATGATGAGCGCTCCCAGACCGTTGGGCACCCCTGAAAGCTCCCCGAGCACGAGATAGGCCCATGAAATACCCAACCCCAACCGCAGCCCTGTCACTAGGTGGGGCATGGCTGAAGGCAGAAGAATCGTGAAGATGCTGCGGATTCTGCCACACCCCATCATCGCTCCGGCCTGAAGCAGCAATGGGTCCACCTGCTGCACCCCGGCGGCGGCATTGAGAAAAATGGGGAAGAAGGCCGCGAGGCCCACCAGGAAAACAGTCGTTTTCAGCCCTATGCCAAACCACACGACCGCCAGAGGCATCCAGCTGATCCCCGGTACGGCACGCAGTGCGTTGATGGAAAGACCCAAAACCTTCTGTACGACAGGCAAACGGCCGGAGGCAATTCCCAGGGGAAGCCCTGCAACCACCGCGACGGCAAACCCAAGGCCGACTCTCACGAGACTGGCTGCAGCATCTTCCCAGAAACGCCCCGCGTAGGGAACCTCTCCAGGATTGCCGAAAATATAGAGGAAACATGCGCTTCCGACTTCCGCCGGAGAGGGGAGGAGATAGCCGGGCACCATTCCGCTGTGGCACACCAGGAACCAGGCGCACAGACATGCCGCGGGCAGTATCCAGCTCAACACACGTTCACCTCACGATCCGGCTCCCCGCCGATCTAAGGCTTGGGGCTCCTGAAGGCGCAGTTCCCCCTGCACCCTCCGCACAAAGGAGAGATCAAAAAGCCGATCGTAATCGGGCAGGCGTTCGATGAGTCCGAGGGCCAGCATTTTCTCCCCCAGAGCGCGGGCTTTCGCAACGAAAGCTTCGTCCATCTCCCAGGCGAGTTCCATATTGGGGAGGGCCCTTTCCAGAACACTGATCGACACACCAAACTCTGTCGCTTTTTTGAGCCATTCCCCCGGATGCTCCCTCAGATGCCGAGTCGCTCGGGCATGGGACAGCACCAGCTGAAAAACCTTTTCGGGCTCTTTCTCGATGGTTTGCCTCCGGACCAGCATCCCGCCGTTGATGGTCCCGATGCTTTCGTCGAAATAAGGATAGGCGAGAATCCTCCCGTAGCTCTTTTCAACAGCGACCGAAGGAAATGGTTCCCCCGAAAGGAACGCATCAATATTGCCTGCGGCCAGGGCCGTCCCCATGTCGAAGAAATCCACTCTCACGAGAACAACATCCTTCTGGGGCGAAAGCCCATGGTGGGTCAGTATCTCCCGCAGCAAAATTTCATGCATTGTCCCGGGCACGTAGCCGATCTTTTTTCCTCTCAGATCTGCAACAGACTCGATCCCGCCATCCCGGCGGACCACAAGGGCAGAACATTTATTGCAGAGTGACGCCACCAGGACAACCGGTTCTCCTTTCACCGCCGACTGGATGGCATGGGCGATAGTGGTGCCGCACAGATCGAGATCGCCCACCAGAAGTGCAGATTTCTGGTCGACGGGGTTCGTGAATGCAAAAACAGAGATCCTGGTGCCCGAGGGATAGAAGCGCTCAAAAAAGAAGGGTTGAATGGTTTGCGCCGTTTTCCATGTGCCAATCTTGACCTCCTGTGCTTGAAGGGAGGGGGAGCTCAGGGCAAGCATCGCAAGGAAGACGGGAAGGAATATGTTCATGACACGCAGCAATGACCGCATATTCATTCCTCACCATTCAAAAACAGTTGGAGGGGCGATCCGGATCCCATCCCATCTGCCTCAACATGACGCAGCATTCGTCAGCTCCCCTGCCGATGCCATGGCTGCTGTCCGCTCTTTCATCCCGCGGACTCGATCCAACCTCAGGGAATAGAAGATTCGCACCGGCAAGGAGCGCCGTCGTCTGTGGCTCGTGCGTGCAATGGGCACTGGGGATGTCACCCATGACAAGGCGGCTCACGGCCACGACTTTGGCCAGTTCCAGATCGTTCACCATGCCGTACTTTTCCATGGGAGAGCCGGGGAAATTGATCCTGCGCATGGCGCCGCTATATGTCGCCCCGAACCTGCGAGCCAGGAACATCAGATCGACAATCTCCTCCACATCATGCTCGGGCCCAATGGGCTCGACGCAATTCATCCACAGCAATCCCACATCTTTCAGGACCTTTATCGTTGCAATGCGCTGCTCCGGCTTGAAAGGGGTGTCCCGCCCCTCGCCCAACCGCGCGGCATGATAAAATCCGACAAACCCAGCCTCGAGGAGCTGCTCTCCTTCCTGGTGGCTGATGTCACGGGCATTCGCCACGAGTGGGGTCCTGATGAACCTGTGCAGCATCCGGCCGAGCTCCAGCAGTCTTTCAAAGGAATAGGTCCCCGTCGTCATGAGGTTGAGGGCATCGGCAGACTGCCCTTCGGCCATTTTGGCCCATTCCAGGATCTGCTCCTCGGTGAATTCCCGCTTCTCCTTGAATATGCCGGCCCGTCGGGTCAGGGAGCAAAAGCTGCAATCCATGGGGCAGGCGTCCACATTGACCCCGATGTGAAAATGAACTTCGCCTTTATCTCCAAACCGTTCTCTGGACAAACGATTTGCGGTTTCCAGAAGAGCATAGAATTCCTTGGAAAGTCGGTCGACTCGCATGAGCTTCAATGCTTCGTCTCTCTCGATTCCACCGCCGTCGGCAGCCTTTACCAGGATATTTGCAATGGGTTTTGCAACTTGCCAGCTCACAATGCTAAAAATCCTCCCATGGCGAACACAATTTCAGGATGAGTCACTGAACTTCCAACGCATCGGACCTGCAAGAACGGATGGGCCTTCGCCCTCCGGTCAATTCTGTTGACTTAACCAATATTTGTCATTCCGGCGAATGCCGTAATCCAGGAAAATAAAGACGTTCAGGACCCCGGTTTTCACCGGGTGATGGTGAGCCAAGCACATTGCGCCCTCCGGTCCAGCATGCCCATGGCATAGGAGCATCAATCGCGCGCAAAAGCAAGTATCTTCTCCCCAACCTTTTTCTCATGAAGACTCTAAAGCCAAAAGCTTCCGGATTTCTGTTGCGCGATATTTAAAACGCTGTATGTTGATCATTATGATTGTTGACATACAGGTGATGCAAATTTCCCGTGCAAGCTATCTGAGGTGCGAAAGCAGAGGAGAGTGTTAATGATCCCCCAGGGAATTCTCAACAAAATGGATGGAAGCCGCCAACGATACGTGGATGAATTGTTGAGTTTTCTGCGCATACCCAGCGTGAGTACCTATTCCCAAAACGGCTCAGATGTCCGACGGGCAGCGGAATGGGTTTTGAATCAACTGAAACGGCTTGGATTTCAGGCAAAGCTTTATCCTACGGAAGGGCACCCCATCGTCTTCGGAGAGCGGTGCGACACTCCCAACCGGCCCACTCTTCTCATTTACGGTCACTATGATGTACAGCCGCCGGAGCCCCTCGAGGAATGGCGCACTCCTCCCTTTCAGCCCATCATTCAGAATGGGTATGTTTATGGACGGGGCGCGACGGACGACAAAGGACAATTCTTCACTTATCTCAAGGCCATTGAAGCCATTCTGGCCGTAGAATCGAAGCTCCCCATCAACGTGAAAATTCTGGTGGAAGGGGAGGAGGAAATATCGAGTCCCCACCTGGCGCCATTCCTGTCCTCGCACCAGGAGGATTTGAAGGCGGATGCCGTGGCCATTTCCGACGGTTCGCAATTCATGCAGGGCATTCCCGCCATCACCTACAGCCTGAGGGGGCTATCGTACCTGCAACTGGAGGTCAAAGGTCCGCAGTTTGACCTGCATTCCGGTGTTTTCGGGGGCGTTGTGACCAATCCCGTCCAGGCCTTGGCAACCATCCTCGGGAATCTTCTGAATCCAGACGGAAAAATAGCGATTCCAGGGTTTTACGATGACGTCGTTCCACTGGAAGCGTGGGAAAAGGACGAGATGGCCGGTTTACGCTTTGACGAGGAAGGCCTTAAAAGCTACCTGGGAGTCCAGGTATTGGCAGGTGAAACGGGGTACACACCCCTTGAGCGAAAAACAGCGCGACCGACTCTGGATGTCAATGGAATTTGGGGAGGGTTCTCAGGGGAGGGCGCTAAAACCATCATCCCTGCCAAGGCGGGAGCAAAAGTGAGCATGCGGCTGGTCCCGA
>DAIQOB010000176.1:0-6038 GCA_036788075.1 Syntrophobacteraceae bacterium | reverse complement strand
AAAAGACCATCTGATTCTTGTCAAGCTAATTCCTGGTTGGCAGATTTATTCAGGCGTTGAAGCTCCTCTCGCCATTCCGGTGAGAGTCGGCATCCAGGCAAATTCAGCCTTTTGGGACCCCGGTTTTCACTGTGCTAGGTCTCGATGAAGCTCCGGAGTTCCTTGCGGCGACTGGGGTGTCTCAGCTTGCGCAGCGCCTTGGCTTCGATCTGGCGAATACGCTCCCGGGTGACGGCAAAATCCTGTCCCACCTCTTCGAGGGTGTGGTCCGCCTTCTCCCCGATACCAAAACGCATCCGGAGGACCTTTTCTTCCCTTGGCGTCAGGGTGGCCAGAGCCTTGCGCGTCTGTTCACTGAGGTTCAGATTGATGACCGCATCCACAGGGGAGGCCACGCGTTTGTCCTCGATAAAATCCCCCAGGTGGCTGTCCTCTTCCTCTCCAATGGGAGTCTCCAGGCTGATGGGCTCTTTGGCGATTTTCAAAACCTTCCGCACCTTGTCCACAGGGAATTCCATCTTTTCGGCGATTTCCTCGGGGGTCGGCTCCCGGCCCAGTTCCTGGACGAGGTAACGAGAAGTCCGGATGAGTTTGTTGATCGTCTCAATCATGTGAACCGGAATTCTGATGGTGCGCGCCTGATCGGCAATGGCGCGTGTGATGGCCTGCCGGATCCACCAGGTGGCATAGGTGCTGAACTTGTAACCCCTCTGGTATTCGAACTTGTCCACAGCCTTCATGAGGCCGATGTTCCCTTCCTGGATGAGATCCAGAAACTGCAGGCCACGGTTGGTGTATTTCTTGGCGATACTGACGACCAGCCGCAGATTGGCTTCGATGAGCTCGCTCTTGGCCAATTTCGCCCGCACAGTGCCGTCGTCCACCCGGCGCAGGATCTGCCGCAGGGATTTGGAATCGAGCTTCGCTTCCAGCTCACGCTCGGTGATGCGATCTCTCGCCTCGATGGCAAGGGAAGCGAGTCTCATGAACTCCTCGTCCGACAGTCCCAGGGAGCATGCGCAGGCTTCCACCTGCGACGAGTCTTCCAGGGCGGCATCGTAAAGGGGCTTGAGCTCCTGGAACGGCTTGCCGCAGCGCAGGAGACAATCCTGCAATTCACGTTCGGACTTGTCGATGTCGTGCAGGCACTGGTGCAGTTTATTGATGATGCTGTCAATGTGTCGGCGGCTGAGCTGCAGGCCCTTGAGGAGAGCGATGATTTTTTCTTTGTTGGCCTGGAGCTGCTCTTTCAGCGCGAGATCTTCCTCCGGGCTGAGGTCCTGGCTGAGAAGCCGGGTCTGCATGATTTTGTTTTCTTCGTCCAGGCGCTGCACTTCCTCCAGCATGCCGATGACCCGGCCCTTTTGGCTGGCCTCTTCCTCTTCCGTCATCTCTTCGTCCACTTCGCGAAGCACGTCGTGGAGGCGCAGGCTGTCTTCTTCCAGCCTGTGCTTGAGACGCATGATCTCCTTGATTCCGATGGACGATTCCATGATGGCATTGAAGATGGCACGCTCTCCCGCCTCTATGCGCTTGGCGATTTCCACTTCTCCTTCGCGCGTGAGCAGGCACACCTGCCCCATTTCACGAAGATACATCTTGACGGGATCCGTGACGCGGGCAGTGGCGTCCGCCTCCATCTGCATTTCTTCATCGTCGCCGTCCATGAGGGAGTCCGAATCGGCGCCGGAGCTCTCCCGAACCACCTGCACCTGCTGCTCGGAATCCACGATCTCGATGTCCATTTCATCGAAGATCATCATCATGTCATCGAGCTTTTCAGCGGACACCAACTCTTCAGGCAGGGCTTCATTGACCTCGTCATAGGTCAGATAGCCTTTTTCCTTGCCTACGGTGATGAGACGTTTGATGTCATCCATTTCAGGTTTCGATAGGGCAGGATCGCGTCTCTGCTTGATTTCCTTCTCCGTCATCAGCTTCTCTCTCCCCAAACGTTATCCAATAGATCCCTCACCCTTCCCGGGTGGTTTAAGACTTTGAACTTTCTTCGATAAAATATCCAGCATCCGCGACAGGTCCCCCTCTTGATCCGCCTGGCGGAGGGCCTCGTTCAAATGATGATTTTCCTGTTTGATCCTGCGCCTGACGACCATCTCCAACCAGTCCGTCAATTGCACCCGCGGCTCCTCCAGCCCGCACTCCTCCAGGAGAAGACGCGTGAAAAGCTCCTGTAATCCTGGATCCGTTAAACCGTCATAAACCCTGGTCGCCTGGAAGGGATGGTCGGGAGGGTGCGGCGAGCCCAGGATCACCTCGGCAAGCGTTTTCAATCCGGCTTCCTGAAAATGTGCCACAGCTCCCGAAGCGGCCACATCCGGAATGAACTCCGGGTGATGCACCATCAATCGCACGATGCGTTCTTCCAGGGTTTGTGCTTGAGGAACCCGCGGCTCAAAAGATCTCCTCCGGGGAGCGCGGGAGGGTGCGGCTCCATTGCGGCTTCCGTGTAGCCATTGCCGCTGAATAACTTCTTCCGAAAGGGAGAGGCGGTCTGCCACCAAACGCAGATATTCCGACCGCAATACGGGCTGGCGGACCGCCGAAAAAAGGGGCTGCAACTCCTTCACTATTTTAGCTTTGCCAACGGAGCTTCCATCCCAGCCTTCGAGAATTTTCCCGAGGGCATAGCCGCCCAAGTCTCTGCGCCCGTGCAGCAGGCGTTCAAACCCGCTCAGCCCTTCTTTCTTCAGGAAATCATCCGGATCCATGCCGTCGGGAAACCGAATGCAGCTGACAGCCACCTCTTCCTGCAGGAAAAGGGGCAACGCCCGCATCATGGCCTTTTCCCCGGCATCATCCCCATCATAGGCCAGGACGACTTCATCGGCCATGCGGCCGAGGATGCGCACCTGCTGAGAAGTGAGGGCTGTTCCCAGGGTCGCGGTCACCCGGTAGAATCCCTGAGCGTGAAAAGCCAGGAGATCCATGTAGCCTTCCACCAGTACCACCTGCCGGTTCCGGCGGCATGCTTCCCTGGCACGCGGGATCTGGTACAGCATTCGGCCCTTGTGATACACCGCGGTTTCGGGACTGTTGAGATATTTGGGCTCTCCCTCGAGAGGGTCGGAAAGCGCTCTCCCCCCAAAGCCCACCACCCGTTCCTGCTCATCTACAATGGGAAAAATGAGCCGGTTGCGAAACCGGTCGTAAATCTTCTTGGATTCTTTGGAGCTCTTTGCCAGCAGCCCGGCCGCCACCCCCAGTTCCGGATCAACGCCGAGGCTCGTCAAATGCGCCAGCAGCCCATCCCACTCCGCTGCAGCATACCCGAGCTTTTCAGCCTCCACGACGCTCTGGGGCAACTGCCGCCTCTGCAGATAGTCCCTGGCGATTTTCCCGTCAGGACGGTGATGCAGCTGCCGATAAAAGAAATCCGCCGCAGTTCGCAGGACGCTGAAAAGCATCTCCCGGTGCTTCCGCGCCGCATCCGCTGCCCCAGCCCCAGGAGTGCGAGGGTCATCCCTTTCGGGTAAAACGATATGGTACCGGTCCGCCAAATATCGCAGGGCATCTCCAAAAGATACGTTCTGGTAGCGCATCACAAAACTCAGAACGTCCCCGCCGCTGCCGCAGCCGAAGCAGTAGTAAAGCTGATTTTCCGCATCGACCTGGAACGAGGGAGTCTTTTCCTGATGAAAAGGACAAAGCCCCACATGACGATGACCGGCTCGCCGCAAGGGGACAACCTGCCCGACAACGTCAACAATATCGACAGTCTGCTTCACCAAGGAGGCGACATCCGAGACACTCACCTGCGACGGCTACTCCCTGAAAGAAAAGAGACAGTTCCACCCATGACTGACATTCGCGTCAAACTTGTGATTTTTATCCGTTCACTTCATTCAAATCAAGGGGATTTTTCCAGTACCAGGCGGGATGCAAGTCGTTTATCAACGAAAATCAAAATGTTATCATGGCGTTAATTACAGCAGACCGGATTTGGGCCTTCGCCGGGGCAAGACAGCCTTTGCAGCTCATCCCTGCAGCTTCTGCCGCACCAGCTCGTTCACCTGCTTGCCGTCGGCCCGGCCCGCCACTCTGGGCATGAGGACTTTCATAATCTTTCCCATTTCCTTCACGGATTGAGCGCCCACTTCGGCAATGGCTTCGTCGACGATTTGGGCCAAAGCTTCCGGCGAAAGGGCTTCGGGAAGAAAGGACTGGAGTGTCTCGATCTCGGCCTCCTCCCTGGCCGCCAGCTCACCCCGCCCAGCCTTGGTGAACTGCTCGACGGAGTCCCGCCGCTGCTTGATCTGTGACCCAATGATTTGCTGAATCTCGGCATCGTCAGGGAACCTTCGCAGCTCTTTTTCCTTGTTCTTCATGGCGGTGAGAAGCAGCCGGAGGGCATTGCGCTTGTTTTCGTCTTTCTGGCGCATGGCCTCTTTGAGCGCCCCTTCGATATCCTGCATGAGTGCCATCGTTCAGCCTCCTTTCAATTATTTGGGCGTGGAGCCGGTTTCCATGGAACCGCCTGCTTTCATATGGGATTTCACACGGGCTATGGCTTCACCGAGAATGAGGGTCCCGTTGTAAATGGCCCGGCCCGTGATGACGCCGAGGAGTCCGAGGGGCACCAATGGGAACAGGGCTTCCACGTCCGCCAGGGTGGCCACTCCTCCCGACGCGATGACGGGCAGGCGGGTCGCCTCCAGCAGGCGTCGCGTGGATTCGACGTTTACCCCGGACTGCATTCCGTCCCGATGAATGTCCGTAAAAATCACGGCCGCCAGATCGAGATGGGCAAACTGCTGCACGAAAGCAATGGCGTCCGTTCCGGTGGTTTCTTTCCAGCCTTCCACAGCCACCTGTCCGTCACGAGCATCGATGCCCAGGGCGATGCGATGGGGGTGGCGCCGGCAGGCTTCATGGAGGATCTTCGGGTCTCGCAGAGCAGCCGTGCCCAGGATCACCCGCTCTACTCCCAGGGCAAGGTACTCCTCGATGGTCTCCAGATTGCGTATGCCTCCCCCCACCTGGACAGGGATGGAGATGGACCGGGCGATGGATGCGATGATCTCACGGTTCTTGGGAGCCTTGGCAAAGGCGCCGTCCAGGTCCACCACGTGGAGCCATTCAGCCCCCTCCCCTTCCCAACGCCGAGCGACAGCCACGGGGTCTCGCCCATAGATGGTGGCGCGGTCCGGATCGCCCTGCATGAGGCGCACGCACAGCCCGTCCTTCAGATCAATTGCGGGATAAATAATCATGAGTGTCCTGTTGATAGCTATGGATAGAATTTAAAGAGAAAAAACCGGGGAGCCGCCCGTCAAAAGGTTTCCCTCGCAGCATCCAGGAGGGTGCGGAGAAACTCAGGGGGTTTCATAACCTTTCGATCCCGGTTCAGACAGACATGGACGGTGTAGCCTCGGGTGAGGAGATCGTCCTCTCTCGAAATCACATATTCGAACCTCAAGCGTGCAGGTCCGGCAAAGGAAAACTCCGTGGCGACGGTGATCAAGTCGTCGTAAAAAGCCGGTTTGAGATACGAACAGTGGGCCTCCACCACGGGCAGGTATATGCCTTCCTCTTCCAATTCCCGGTAGGTCTTGCCGGAGGCTCGGAACCACTCGGCGCGTCCCACCTCAAACCACTTCAGGTAGTTGCTGTGGTAGGCCTGCCCCATGGCGTCCGTATCGCCATAGATGACTCGGATACTTGTCTTTACGATCATTGCTTTCCTTGAAAAAACAGGGGGGAAACCCCGACCGCGGCAGGAAAAAGCCCGGCTTTCACGGGACATCACGCCTTTCGAGAAGTCAATCCGACAAAATGCTCAAAAAGCTCCACCCCACTCGACAATTCCCAACCCGCCTGGCGAGCGACCCGCTCGCAGAATGCCTCCCCCGCAGCACGGCGACTTGGAGCATCATTCAGGTCTTCCACCAGCAGGAACGGCACGGGATCTCCCACGTGAGTCCGCTTGTGGATGGGAGTCAGGTGATCCGTAACGATGAGCAGGTTGACGCGGCCCAGGGCCTTCGCCCCTCCGACTATCGGTCCGACGACCCGGGCAT
>DAIQOB010000175.1:0-6109 GCA_036788075.1 Syntrophobacteraceae bacterium | reverse complement strand
GATCCACATATCGGAGGAATCTGCCATGCCGAAATGTCCTTTACTGCTGATATTTGTCATGCTGATCCTGTTCGCGCTTCCCGTTCAGGCTGGCTGGATAGGCGTCCGAGTCCAGGATTCCAAGTCAGATGACGGGACGGTGAGGGGGGTGGCGGTTGTCGATGCGGGCGTGGATACTCCGGCCGCCCGCGCCGGTTTGCAGGCGGGCGACGTCATCATCTCGGTCAAGGGTGTTCCCGTTGCCGCTACCCCTGATTTTGTCAGAATTGTCAGGGAGACACGGGCAGGTGAGCCCGTCGAAATGAGAGTCATCAAGGAAGGAAAGACGGTTGTACTGGCACCCCTTTCCTCCGATCCGCCACGCGGAATCGCCGATCTGCAGAGGGGCATCGACAACCTGGAAAAGCGTCACTACGACCAGGCCGTCAGGGATTTTACGAAAATACTGGAAAGCGATCCAGCCCAAGAGAACGCCTTTTTTTACCGCGCACGGGCGCATCAGGAACTGGGCAGGTGTGATCGGGCCGTTGCGGATTATACGAAGTGCATCGAGTTGAACCCCAAAGCACTCACTGCCTACGTCAACCGCGGCCGGTGCTATGATCGTATGAATCTCTTCGAACAGGCTGTCAGCGACTTCAGTCGAGCCATCGAGATGGCGCCCAAGATGGCCCCCCTCTATTTGGAAAGGGCGTATGTTTATCTCCGGAAGGGCCTCTCTGACCGTGCCATCGCGGATTGCACCAAGGCGCTGGAACTGTTGCCGACAATGGATATCGCCTACCGGATGAGGGCGGACGCATACGCAGCCAAAGGAATGAAGCAGGAGGCTCAGGCGGATTATGAGCGGGCCGCGGCTGCATATATCGAAAGTGGACTTGAATTCGCCAGGAAGGGAAACCTCGAAGGGGCACTGCGCAGGTTCGACTCCGCGATACAGCTCAAGACAAGACATTCTTCCAAGGCCTTCTATAATCGTGGCGTGGTCTACGAGAAAAAGGGGGAGCATGTGCGGGCCGTGAATGACTATTCCGAAGCGATACGGCTCAATCCGAGCTATGCCGAGGCCTATTTGCGGAGAGGATACGTTTTTGCGCAGAAGCTTGGGGACTACGGTAATGCCAGGAAAGATTGGGAGAAGGCGGCCAGCCTTGATGCACAGGGTACGATAGGGGTGGCGGCGCGAGAGAACCTTGAAAAGTTGGGACAGGTGAAATGACGTTCAGCCTGATGCGGTATCCGCGCTCTAGCGACGGTTTGCATGTCGGGTAATGGCAATGCCTGCGCAGGTTTAGGGAGGTTGTGAGATGATTCACCTATTGCTAAAGAAGTCCTCCATCCTGGTGCTGGTCGTGCTGCTGCTCCTGGCCCCTTTTACAGGAATCAGGGCGGACACTGATGTTCCCTCTATCACGGATCCGATTACCGGAATTCAATATACTGATCATCCTCCGCCCGAGCTTCTGAAGGGAAGAAGCGAGCAGGAGCAAAGCCGCCTTCTGGAATGGTGGGTCAAGGAGGCCGATGAAGGGCAGAAATCCCGGATTAATGAGTACTATCTCTGCCAGCGAGAGCTTCTCAAGGCGAAGGAACAGCTTGCTGGTGCGGAATCGGGGATTGCGGAAAAAACAGAGGAGTACAAAAAGGCTCGGCTGGTCCTGAATCGCAGGCTTGTCGGGCTCATATACCAGATGGGGCTTACTACGGGTGTCATTATGACGGATGCCGCCGTGGACTTCTATCTGGCAGGCAGGGCAGTCAAGGAGGCCATCAGGGAAAGCAGTAAACACAAGGAACGCCGGATAACCGAAGCCGACCAGAAAGTTGCTCAGGAAAAGACCAATCTTGCTTCGAAGCGGGATCAATTTGTCAAGTCATTGGAGGAGTCATTTAATTCGACCGCGCAGGGCGGCCGGACTGCTGAATCCGGAAAGATACCGGGAGCTGTGTCTCCGAAGATAACAACCGGTTCTCCTCCCACGAGATTCGGCAATATGTCTCAGGAGGAAGTCGTCAGGGCCACAGGCCCGGCGGAGAAGGCCTGGTGGGTACGCCCAGGAGAAGGGACGTTGCCCGAAAGCGCTCGTGTTGGGAAGCCGGGCCAGAAGCTTGTGCTTGATCCCGGTAAAGGCCGCTATGTATGGGTCATAAGAGAGAATGGCGCTATGGTGTATGCTCCTCAGTTTGAGACGGTGGGTGGCGTTGTATACGAAGTAAAGCATACGGATTTGGCGCAAAAAGGCCTTGCAAGGATTGGTGGTGAGTTGATCTGGGATGAAGCTAATGGTGTTTGGATAATGAATAATAACTCTGGACGCTATAGCTTCAGGCCAACCGATACCGGGTGGACGCCTGTTCGTTCAGAGGCAAACATGGAGGCTGCGTATGAATTGGCTAAACGAACCGGTACCGATGCCAATATAAAATGGGAATGGAAGCCGGAGTTCTGAGAAATGAGCGTTGGATATAATAATTTCCGCAGTCAGGAGTTGGAAAAGCTGAGGACGCTATTGCCCTCTGATCTGCTCGAATCAATTGCGACGATTTGGGAGGATGAAAGAACAAAGAGCATGCCGGATTTTGACTGTCTTATCACGGCCGCACGAATGAGCAAGAGGATTGCACCGTTTCAGGTTCAGTCACGCCTGAAAGAGTGGCTCCAGCATTATGATGAATATGAACAAAATGTTTGGGATGTAGCTGGATGTTTTCTGATGGGATACTGGCCAGGGGAAGAAAAGGTTGATGAAGAATTGGTTGAGATTTTGCTGAGGGTGCTTGAGGATAGCCCGTTGGGGATCGGTCCACGAGACGCCATTATTGCGGCTATAAGCTATTGTCACGGCGTTTTGAGAAACGATGACATTTTGCGACGAATAGACACATGTTTTCGAAAACTTTGGGAGCAGAGGAAAGATAATGCGTATCAACCGCACGTGGTTAATGCGTTGGCCAAGGTTTTGAAAATGAAGGAGTGACCTCCCTATGATTACCTACTCCAGAGAAAGAACGGAATCCGCACTCGCCGCGGGTTCAGGAAAGCTTGCCAGGCTTCTCTTGATCCTGGTCGTGGTATGTCTTTCGACGGCACCTTTTTCTCACCTGGGCTATGCTGCTTCTGAATCTCAGAGACAAACAGAAACTGGGTCTAGTGCGGCAACGCACCCCTGTGCCGGTGAAATTCAAAGATTCTGCGGGAACATTGCGCAGGGAGGAGGGCGTATCGTCGACTGTCTGCGGGATAACAAGGAGGATCTCTCTCCCGCGTGCCTTCAAAAGGTCCGACAGGTAGAGGATGCCAGGAAAAGCAAGGCCGACGCGGACAGGGATGCTTGGGATGAGTGGTGCCGGCACGTACCGACGATTCAGGATTGCCAGCAATTGAAAGATGCCTGGGGACAGGTTCTGTTTCTCTCCGCAGCGGGGATGACCGTGGCTGCCATGGGTCCTTATCTGGGAGCCGCTTTGATAGTGAAGATGCTCGGCGTCGGCTGGGCACTCGACCAGGCGTATATCACTCCTGAGGAACTGAAGAACCTCGAGGAGGCCAGGCTGCGGTGTGAAGACAAAAAGAGGGTTCTGGATTCCACGAAGGATCGAATCAATGACCTGAACGAATACATCAAGACTCAGGAAGCTTGCATGGCAAAAAACAAGGATGCCGTCGCCGGCATCTCAGGTCGGCTTGCAGCGGAAACAGCCGAGGAGACAAAGCCAAAGGATGTCTCCGGCCTTGCCGTCGAGTGTTCTCCCGCGGTTATTGCCGCTGATGGAATTTCAATCTGCACGGCGAAGATAACGTTTGCGGATAATGATGTACGCTATGTTACCAATACTGTCGCGTGGGAGTATGAGCCTGACTATCAGCCCTTTGTGAAGGACGGTATCATCAGGGGGGCGGAGGTGAGGAAGTTCGTCGAGGACCGGAAGGAGGCTGTTCCCGAGAAGAAAATACTGGTGAGAGCCAGATATGCTCCCATGCCGCAGGAAAAGTGGTCGAATCCGGAGCCTGCTACCTGCACAGTTACGGTCAGGATGCAGGCGGATCAGGGAAAACCCGCCGTCAGTCTTTCCATAACACCCGACCGGTCATCCGTGTATAAAGGGGAGAGTGTCGTTTATGCCTATAGGGTTGAGAATACGGGTAATCAACCGCTCAGCAATGTGAACGTAAAAGATGACACATGCAGTCGCATAATGATAACCAGTGGCGGGGGCATCCTGCAACCCGGACAGAGTTGGGACTATGCGTGTCCTTCCGATCCCCTGGTCTCGACTACTACCAACAACGCGACAGTCACCGCGAATGAACAATCAGGAAAAATAGTGAGCAATTCCGCCAAGGCCGTGGTTTCCGTGGTGCCGCACATGGTTGATGCGCCGGATGTGGTAAACATGACGTTCGATGCCGCAAAGGAGAGTATCGTTTCAGCGAGGCTTGCCGTCGGTGAGTTGATTGAGGAAAAAAGCGATGTGGCCGCGGGTCTTGTCGTCGGACAGTCACCAGAGGCAGGTGTCCGGGTGGAGGAGGGGAGCAGAGTCAACCTTCGCGTGTCACGCAACGAGCCCCGCTCCATCTACCTTGATCCACCACGGGTGACGAAGAAGGTGAAAGAGACAGTCTCATTCAAGGCGACCCTGATTTACAAGGATGGCAAACAGGAGGAAATCGAGCCCCCACGGTTGGCGACATGGGACCCCGGCCCGGATAACTCCTTTACCTGCGCGAAGCCGGGCAAATAGCTCGTCTGGGCGCATTTCAAGGGAGCTTCCGGCTCCGCCACTGCCACCTGCGAGGATGACTGGTCTGTGCCGGCCTTCGAGCCGCCCGTATCCAGTGCGAGAGACCGGGATGCCAAGGTTCCGCAAGCCGGACCCGGTGACTATACCTGGTACGCCTTCTGCGAACCGCGAACCGGCGAGGTGACCTATGGACAGCATCTGCTGACCGGCCGGAAGTTGCTGTCCGGGCCGTTCCCAGGGCCGAGGACTGCCTATGACTGGATTGCCAGGTACTGTCCCTCCTGGCGCTGTGATGTGAACGGCGCCTGCGCCAAAACTCCGGCCATTGGCGGCGAATGGAAGGTGCTGTGCGGTAGGAACGACCTGAGGATAGTTTTGGGCAAAACCCATGACCCGATGAAATACCTTCTTATTAAGGAGGGCTTCCTCGGCGAACCCGACGCCCGTACCTGGGCGAATCAGGTGTATCCCGGCTGGGTATGCCTTGCTGACGGAAAATCACCCGGGATGTCTACACGTGCCGCAACGCCCCGCAAGGGCGGCAATTGGGCGGTTGTGTGCAGCCGGCAGCACGGCGGGGTAAGTCTTACCCAACATCCGGATCCGGTCACGCAGTGGATCTGGAATGATGGTTTCTTTGGTGAGCCCGATGCCCGCGCCTGGACCGACCGGAACTGCCCGAGCTGGCGGTGTGACTCCCAGGGAAAATGTCTGGTCGGTGTTGCCCGCCGCTCATCTGGAGACCGCCCACTTGAGGTGCCTCCGGAACCGGGTAGCGGCTCGGACTGGTGGAGCCGTTTTGCGGAAGGATTCAGCCGGGGAGCGCAGGAGGGAGCGAACGAGGCGGCCCGGCGGGTTGACTCTCCACAGGTCCCGAAGCCCCTTCCCCAGCCGAGCAAGCCCTCGACCGCCGGGACTCTGCCCCTATCGGGGACTCGAACTGGTGACTCCGGAGTCAACAGTGAAGCGCTGCGTGCGGGATATATCAAGAAGTGCCTGGAGATGCGGGAATCCTATGCGAAGCAGAATTGCGCCCAGAACAGGAATTATTCAGGGTGCTTCCTGGACCCGGTGGGATGTTACGGCTATGTCGTCAGCGATGCGCTTCCCGACGGTAGGAGCCAAGGGAGGGTGGGCTGCGGCAGAGGTGTCGTAGAGCAGTACATCTCCTGTCTCACCGCATGTAATCAGGGGTTGCTCCAGAAACGCTACAATATGAACACAGTACCCACCTGCGGGAATGAGTGCAAGACAAAGGCACTGGACGCAATCAAGGGGTGCAACACCGGCTCACGGTGAAAGGCGGGTGAGATGACAGGAGGCGCGATGACCGGCAATCCGGATGTCATGGGCGTGGGGATACTGC
>DAIQOB010000174.1:2938-6110 GCA_036788075.1 Syntrophobacteraceae bacterium | reverse complement strand
GAGCGGGTGGTCCTCGAATTTACATCACTCTTCAAAATCGCGCGGGACAGGCAGATCTGAATTGTCAGTCCCGGGGACGGAACTAAGGAACAATGAATTTGTAACCCACGCCGTAAACCGTACTGATGACCTCCACATTGGGGAGCTGTTGGGCGATTTTTTTCCGCAGGTTCTTGATGTGTGTGTCGATGGTGCGGTCGTAGCCTTCGAAGTCGTAACCCTGGACGAGATTCAAGAGCTCATTCCTGGAAAAAACTCGGGCCGGGTGGGTCATCAAGACCTTCAACAGGCCAAATTCACTGGGAGTCAGCTCCAGCTCCAGGCCGTCGATGGTTACCTGGTGTGTCTTCGCATCCAGGATGAACGGTCCGGCCTTGATTTTTTCTCCCGAAGGCTCCGCATGAACGCGCCTCAGTACGGCCTTTACGCGCGCCACAACTTCCCGCGGGCTGAAAGGCTTGCAGATGTAATCGTCCGCTCCGAGCTCCAGACCGATGAGACGATCCACCTCCTCGATCCGTGCCGTGATCATGATGATGGGAACCGTGGAAAACTTGCGGATTTCCCTGCACACCTCCATGCCGTCCAGGCCCGGCAACATGATGTCCAGGAGAATGAGGTCCGGCGGATTCTGCCTGACCGAAGCAATCACTTCATCCCCGCGCTCTAAGAATGTGGTCTTGTACTGAGCCTTTTGAAGGTAGTCCCGGAGCAGTTCTACGATTTTCTTCTCGTCTTCAACGATGAGAATATTCTGATGGGGCATGGTGTTTACCTTTGTGGTTTTGTTTTCCATGGGGGGAAGGCGGAAAAAGGATCCCAATCCTGAGCCCGCTTCCCGGAACGCTGGATGCATGGATGCTCGCTCCGTGGCTTTCGGCGATGGCCTTGCATATGGCCAGTCCCAAACCGCTGCCTCCCTTGGTGCGGGTCCGGGAGGCATCCACCTTGTAAAGGCGATCGAACAGGTGGTCAACGGATTCCTGCGGTACTCCAGGCCCTGAATCCTCAAAAAAAAGCGAAAGCTCATCTGCTGAGAATTCGCGCCATATGCGAAGCGTCCCGGGAGTGTCCGCATACCGCAGCGTATTCTCCAGTAAGTTGGTGTAAAGCTGCGACAGGCGGCTCGCATCGCCCTTCATGGTGATTTTCGGTTCCACCGGCAGGTCC
Organism: Syntrophobacteraceae bacterium; assembly: GCA_036788075.1. Classification (GTDB taxonomy): domain Bacteria; phylum Desulfobacterota; class Syntrophobacteria; order Syntrophobacterales; family Syntrophobacteraceae; genus Desulforhabdus. The sequence continues at coordinate 4,940 of DAIQOB010000174.1, read as the reverse complement.
GCTGCGATGGAAATCTGTGCCTGTTGAAACCGGGTTTCAAAAAGCTTCAGCGTCTCCTTCAGTACGGCAACGGGCTGGATCGGCTTCCTTTCCATGTGGAGGGATCCGCTGTCGGCCAGGGACAGTTCGTGCAGATCGTCGACGATCTTCCCTATGTGGAGCGCCTCGGCATGCAGGGATTCCAAAGCCTCATCCGTTATTTCTCTCACTCCATCCTGCATGGCTTCGATTTCTCCCCGGAGAACGGACAGGGGAGTCCTGAGCTCATGGGAAATGTCCGACAGCCATTGTTTCCTCATGGTTTCGTATCTCGAAAGCGTTTCGGCCATGCGGTTGAAGTCCATGGCCAGCTGCCCCAGTTCGTCGCCGGTTCGCACCTGGATGCGGGTATCGAAGTTGAGAGAGGTCAAAGCCTGGGTTCCCATGGTAAGCTCACGGATGGGGGCCAGCAGGTGCTTGGACAATAGGAATGAGACTATGGAAGCCAGCAGAAGAATGCCTCCCCCAGTGACGAAGTAAACCTGGCTCTGCTGCTTCAGGAAGGCCAGGGCTGGAGGGTTGGACAGACGTTCCCGCTTTTGAAGCGCCAACCAGCCCACTGTTTTTCCATTGAGGATAATAGGCCGCAGTGTGTGGCTTTTCTCGGATATGCGGGTTGGCATTCCCGCCACAAATCGTTCCTGGGCATCGACGAGTGTGAGTCTGAGTATGATGGGCAAGGGATCTCTCGGGGGGCGCGGCAGCAATCGGCCGATTCCTCCGGATCTCCGGATCGATTCAATCTCCTCGGCTGCGCGGCCGGGAGGATAGAGGTGGGAAGGAATCCCGACGGGAATGTCGGACTTGGGCGGCTTTTCACTCCACCGAAGCATTTTTCGCCAGAGCCGGTGTGGGTCGGTCCTCAAGGCTGTCCAGCCGGGATCTCGCTCGTGTTCTTCCTTCAGCGCGTTCACGATGTTGTCCAATTTCTCCAGTTCCATTTTGTTGATGAAATCTCTGAAATTACGTCCAACGTAGAAATGGATGATTCCCACCATCAGAACGACGATCATCACACAGGTCAGCAGAAATGCCCCGAAGATTTTATAGGTCAGCTTGATTCTCACGTACAAACCCTTCCAGCAGAAAGCTCTTTTTTCTTTGTCGTGTTGTTTCTTTTCTCCCTGGAAGACTAAACAACTCCCGCACCAATTTCAAAGGATTCCTGAGCCGTCACAACATCTCCATGGGAATTCCATCTTTTCCACATATTCCGCTGTTGCACGGCCTGGTTCCGACGGGCGTACCCCGATCCCCTCCATGTGGCCCGGCATTACACACTGTTCACACCTTTCCTTCATAGTTTCTCCATAAACGGCTGCTACTGGTTTGCATGAAGTTTGACGGTTTCTGACGGGAAAGATTCTTCAAAATACATCAGCAGGGGACACATCATGAAAGATGCTTTGAAGGATACACTGGAAGATATTTTCATGACCGCACTCAAAATTGGCGTGATTGCCGCCGCCGTCCTTGTTTATTGCCAAAGCGCTCTTTGATCCATCCAGAAACCCCTGGAGGGAAAAGGGCGAGGGATGAAGAAAGCGACCGGCCCATGACCGCTACACGAACATCACACGCCTTCTTCATAGTTTCTCCAAAATGGTTCGGTATCGTGCAGGAAAGTTTGAAGCGGGAAATCAACTCAAAATCATCGTACAAGGAGTGGACAAAATGAAAACGACGAGAAACTCAAAATGGATCTGTTCAGCTGCGTTTGCTGGAATGATGCTTTGGGCGCCCATCTATGGATATGCCCAGCAGGGGGCGCCGCCGGCCGACCCTCCGGGGAGGTTCATCCAGCATTTTGATGACGATGGCGACGGCATGGTTTCCAGTGAGGAATTTCCGGGGCCTGAAGAGGAATTTGCTGAATTGGACAGCAATGGAGACGGCAAAATCAGCGCAGACGAAGCGCCGAGCAGGGGAAGATACCTGCAGAGGCATGACAAGGACAAAGACG
>DAIQOB010000174.1:0-2838 GCA_036788075.1 Syntrophobacteraceae bacterium | reverse complement strand
GACGAAGCGCCGAGCAGGGGAAGATACCTGCAGAGGCATGACAAGGACAAAGACGGGAAGATTTCCAAAGAAGAGTTCATGACCGGGATGGAGGAACGCTTCACACGACTGGACAGGAACCAGGACGGGTACCTGGATGAAAATGAGCTCCCCAAGGGTCATCCCGGTCATAAAGGGCATGGAAAGAAAGGGATGATGCAACTGGACAAGGACAAGGACGGTAAAATATCCAGGGCGGAATTTCCGGGCACCGACGAACGATTCAAGGAGCTGGACAAGAACAATGACGGTGCTCTCGATGCCGGTGAGATGCCTCGGCGTCCTCCGCGAGGAGACCGTCTCGATTGTCCTGAGAAGGGATAGCGTCTGTATGAAAGGCTGCTGAGGCTCCCCGTTCGTGCCGAAAGGCAGGGCGGGGTGGAATCAACCATCCAACCGATATTGTATGAAATTTAGAATCCTACCTCCCTTTCCGGCATCGCGTACAGCGTGATGCATGCGATGCTTCAGGCTGGGAGCCGGGCTCGCCCCGGTCTCCCAGCCTTGGAAACCCGCAGCGAATCCTTATATGTAAATTTCCAATTATATGTCATTTTACTTCGGATACGCATAAAATGCGCCTGCCCCGGGTGATGGATGCCGATTGTCTGCCTCTTGCCTAAACCGATCCCTTCAGGCCGGGTTTCACGGTTCGGGCCCTTTTCACCACGGAGCCTTGTCCCGCCGTCCCTTTTTTGCATTTCTTCAGGATGTATTCCGCTTCCGCAAATGGCACCGTAACGAAAGAACAGGTGTCGTGTATTTCTATGTTTTCAATGAGGTGCTGAGCCGTCCCCGTTTTCTTCTCAAAAAACGCCAGCAGGTTTTCCTTCGTGGTCTTGGTGCTCCTGCCTCTGCCGATGAAGAGTCGTGTCTTGCCTCCCCCTTTGATGTGTGCCTTGCCCATGCCGCTCTTCGGATAGCTCTTGAGGGGGGTCATCCTTTTATAATTGCTGACGTCGAGAGTCTTCCCGAAAGAATATTTCAGAATTGCGGCGACAAGATCCTGCACCGGGGCTTCCGAGGTCAATTCGTGGGCCCACTGTTTATATTCGGAGAGGTCACTGCTGAGGGCGATGGTCCGGATGTCTTCGGTGATGCGCCTTTTCCTTGCATCGACGATCTGGCTGACCCGGGGGACATCTTCTTTGCGGATGACGGCCTTGGCCACGCGTTTGATGAAACCGAGCCGCTTGAATTCATCCGGGGTGATGAAGGTGATGGCCGTACCCTGTCTTCCCGCCCTCCCGGTTCGCCCGATTCTGTGAATGTAGGCTTCGGGATTTTCCGGCAGGGAATAATTGATGACGTGAGTCAGATTGTTTACGTCAATGCCCCGGGCGGCCACATCGGTGGCCACGAGAATGGAAATCTGCTGTTTCCTGAATTTGCCCAGGATTTTTTCCCTCTGCGCCTGGGAGATGTCGCCATGCAGCGCATCTGCGGGATAATTCCTCTCCATCAGCTTCGTTGCCAGCTCATCGACCTCGATTTTTGTTCGACAAAAAATCATTCCGTAAAATTCGCTTTCGATGTCGATGATTCGGCTCAATGCCTCCAGCTTGTCCTGCTTGGCCACTTCGAAATAGATCTGGTCGGTGAGGTCCGTCGTGGGCTCGGTCAGAGTCTTCAGATGGGTGTACTCACCCATGTACCGTTCGGCGAGCTTCTTGATGCGCTCGGGCATGGTGGCGGAAAGGAGAAGCACCCGCTTGTCTTCGGGCGTATACCCAAATATCTTCTCGATATCGTCGATGAAGCCCATGTTGAGCATTTCATCCGCCTCGTCCAGAATGAAATACCGTATGGCATCGAGCTTGAGACTTCCCCGGTCGATGTGGTCAAGGACTCTGCCGGGTGTTCCCACGACGATGGAAACCCCCTGCTTCAATTTCTTCAGCTGCAGCTCAATAGACTGACCGCCGTAAATGGGAGCTACAGAGAGGTGAATGTCGCCTCGCAGGGATAGGATTTCTTCACAGACCTGGATCACCAGCTCCCGGGTTGGAGCGAGTACAATGGCTTGAACGTGCTTTAACGCGGGATCGACCCGTTCGATGAGGGGAAGGGCGAAGGCCGCCGTTTTTCCCGTGCCCGTCTGGGCCTGGGCGATAATATCTATTTCCCGGTTGAGCAGCAGGGGAATTGCGAGTGTCTGAATTTCTGTCGGTTCTTCAAACCCCTTGGAACGGATTGCGGAAATGGTTGTTTCGGAAAGTCCCAATGCTTTGAATTTGTGCATATGTCTTCTTTTTCTGGAATGAGTCACGATTGTCGAGCACCAAAACACCTGTACACCTGAAAACCCACCTTTATAACAACATGGACGACGTTCGCCCAGGTTTTTTTCCTGGGTAAGGGGCTGTGCAGAGGAAGCGTTGTACTCCGCGGACTACTTGCTCAACCAGAGCACGCTTCCCTCCAAAACCTCCATCACCTTCAGACTCCTTGATCCGATGAGCCATTTCCTGAGAAATCCCGACTGATGGGAACCTCCTCTACCCATGGCGACAACAGCATAAGCTCCGTGCTCTGCTTCGCTCAGGAGGGCCTTGGGAACGTCCTGCGTCCAAATGACCTTGCTCTGAATTCGGTCTTCTTCCACACCGTTGTCCGTGAGCCTGCGAAGGGCCTCCTCCATAATGCTTTCCGCCTTTTTACCTCCTCCCTCGTCGACATAGAAAAGAGTCACTCTGTGGTCTTTTTCGTTCTGCAGGATAAACCCCACATGGTCTGCGATGCGCAGGCTGGGCTCCGTCTCATCAACACAGAGCAGCACATTCTTCCGTCCTTCTTCCG
>DAIQOB010000173.1:0-6121 GCA_036788075.1 Syntrophobacteraceae bacterium | reverse complement strand
ACGGTCCAGGGCCTTTCCCATGCGGAAGAGGTGGGCCATGCCCTGGGAACGTTTCACAGGCTTCTGAGCGACCTGCCCATTGCCCGTCTCCTGGATACCCTCGAGGGGTTTCACATCACACCGCGCTACCTTCACCATTATGACTCCGTCCGCGTTCGGGGAGACGCCGGGAAGCGGTCCCCGGAAGTGGGGTACTGCCTGAGCTTTGTGGATGAGCGCAGAGCCTGGGCGGGCGTTCTGGAGAATGCCAAAGCGCGGGGCATTCTTTTACTCCGTCCCATACACGGTGACCCCAAGGTGAACAACGTTCTGCTGGACTCCCAGACAGGGCAGGCTGTCGGCATCATCGATCTGGATACGGTGAAGCCCGGTTTGGTGCACTACGACCTGGGGGACTGTCTCAGATCCTGCTGCAATCCCCTGGGGGAGGAGACGGAGAACTGGGAGGGCGTGCGATTCCAACCCGATCTCTGCCGGGCCATTCTCAAAGGCTATGCCCCCCAGGGGAAAGCATTTCTTTCGGGCGCCGACTACGCCTATTTCTACGAGGCCCTACGCCTCATCGCCTTCGAACTGGGGCTGAGGTTCTTTACGGATTATCTGGAGGGGAACGTTTACTTCAAAGCCCGCCATGCCGAGCACAATCTCAAGAGAGCTCTCGCCCAGTTCAGGCTTGTTGAGAGCATCGAGGCTCAGGCGCCGTCCATCCGAAGCATTATTGGGGACATGCAATGAGCTGTCGAAATTTTTCCCTCGAGCCTCATCCCGCGGGACGCTCCCTGCCGGAAGTGAAGATCACGGGCAGTATCGAGCGCCGTTTCAACCGGTTGACGGTGAGTTATGTCCTCTGGGCTCGCATGGAAGATCTCTCCATTCCCCCCCGGGATGGATTCGCTCTGCGGCGAACGGGGTTATGGGAATCGACCTGCTTCGAGTTTTTTGTAGCTCCACTGGACGATCCCCGGTATTGGGAATTCAACCTCTCTCCGTCGGGGCATTGGAACGTTTTCCAGTTTGACGGTTACCGGCAGGGTATGGAGGAAGAACCGTCCTTTGAATCCCTTGTCGTCGCCACGCGCACTCTGCCGGGCTCTTTCCACGCGACGGTTGATCTGGATCTGGGGAAAATCATCCCTGACAGACGGATGCTGCAGGTCGCAGTCAGTACCGTTCTACAGCACAAGGACGGCCAGATGAGCTTCTGGGCTCTGACTCACTGTGGCTCTCGTCCCGATTTTCATCATCGGGACGGGTTTGTCATCGTCATTTGAGGAGACGGGGGAGACAGAGATATCCCTACCGACTTTTGCAGAAGAGCAATGCTCCAAGAGGCCTTCCCACCCTACACAGGAATACGCCGTGGGGATTTTCAATTTTATGTCATCACAATTCGACTGAGCGTTTTGCCGGAGGTTCGATACATGCAAATCTGGGTGGATGCCGATGCCTGTCCTGCCGCTATCAAGGATATACTCTATCGTGCGGCCGAACGGCTGAAGGTATCTCTGGTACTTGTAGCAAACAAACCTCTGAAGACTCCTGCCTCGCCTTTCATCCGCACCATTCAGGTGCCGGCGGGATTCAACGTGGCGGACAACCACATCGCGCTCCAGGTGGAGCCCAATGACCTGGTGATCACTGCAGATATTCCTCTCGCTGCAGTCATCGTGGAGAAGGGGGGCTATGCCCTGGATCCTCGGGGCGAGCTTTATACCCGGGAAAACATCGGGCAGCGCCTGGCTCTTCGAGATTTCATGGATGGACTGAGAGGTGCCGGGGTTGACACGGGCGGACCTCCTCCCCTCCACAAGAATGATCGGAAGGCCTTCGCCGATGAGTTGGACCGCTTCTTGAGCAAGCGCCGCAAGTCATGCGCCACGGCATCAACCCATCTTACTTGAATCCATATTTTTTGAGCTTGTATCGAAGCATTCTCTCGCTGAGACCCAGCTGGCGGGCTGCCTGGGACTGATTGGTGCCGCTCTGCAGTAAGGCGTCGCCGATCATGCGACGCTCCAGGCTTTCCACCGCCTGCTGGAGAGTTTCACCGGGCAGAATTGGATCAGGCTCTGCCGCGGGGCCGGCTTGTGGGTTGAAGGCCTCAGGGAAGGCAAGGTCTTCTCGCGAAATGACATGGCCCCGGCAGACTACGACAGCGCGCTCGATGATGTTTTCCAGCTCACGGACATTGCCGGGGTAGTCGTACCTGGTGAGGAGGTCGACGGCCTCTCGACTGATTCCCTCGATCTTGCGATGATTTTCCACCGCGAATTTGCGTGTGAAATGTTCCAGGAGTGGAGCAATGTCCTCCCTGCGTTCCCGGAGAGGCGGAATCTCCATGTGGATGACATTGATGCGGTAAAAGAGGTCTTCACGAAAGGTGCCTTCTTTCACGCTGGCATCCAGGTCCTGGTGGGTGGCGCTGATGATGCGGACGTCGGCCTTATGGGTCCTTTCACCCCCCACCCTCTGGAATTCTCTTTCCTGAAGAAAGCGCAAAAGCTTTACCTGCACGGGTAAACTGAGCTCTCCGATCTCGTCCAGAAAAAGTGTGCCGCCTTCGGCCTGCTCGAAGCGGCCGATTCTGCGCTGGATGGCTCCTGTGAAGGCCCCCTTCTCATGCCCGAAAAGCTCGCTTTCCAGGAGTGTTTCAGGAATGGCTGCGCAGTTCACCGCGATGAGGGGGTTGTCGGAGCGCGAGCTGAGGTTGTGTATCAGTCGCGCCAGAAGTTCTTTGCCGGTTCCGGTCTCCCCTTGAATGAGCACCGTCGCCTGGCTGGGAGCGATGCGGCCGGCAAGCTGGATGAGCTTGGCCATTTTCTGGCTGGTATATTGAATGGTGTTGGTGGAGACCCCTTTGGCCCTCAGTTCCTGACGGAGGATTTCATTTTCCCTCAGGAGGGTCCGGTGCTCGGCGATGCGAGCGATGCTCATGGAAAGCTCGTCCAGGTCGATGGGCTTGGTCAGGTAATCGCTGGCTCCGGCTTTCATGGCCTCCACAGCCGTTTCGATGGCGCCGTATGCCGTGATGAGTATCGCTTCCAGGTCCGGACAGAGCTGCCTGGCGGCCTTCAGAACTTCGATACCGTTCATGCCGTGCATGCGAAAATCGAGAAGAAGCAAATCGAAGCTGTTGCGCTTCAAAATTTGAAGGGCCGTCTCCCCGTTCTCGGCTTCCTGAATGCGATGGCCTTCCTGCAGGAGGGAATCCCGAAGCATCTCCCTCTGGAAGGGCTCGTCTTCAACGATGAGTATATCCAGTTCTTTGGGACTCAAATCTTCATTCTCCATGGCTGAGAGGCTGTCTGAAAATTCCCCCTTTCTTGAGGGGGGTCAGGGGGGGGTGTCAAGATTTGCCAAACCCCAAAAACACCCCCCTGCTCCCCTCAAGGGGGGAATCGAACCAGGTTTGACTCTCGATCAGATGAACTATTAGACAGCATCTAAAAAAAGAGGGGAGGGTTCCTCATGCGTTCGCCGTTGCGCGGGGAAGCAGAATTTCGAAGACAGACCCCAACTTGGGCTTGCTGGTCACCCGGATCTCTCCCCCATGGGCCGTGATGATCTCACTGGCGATGGCCAGACCCAACCCGGTTCCTTTTTCCTTGGTGGTGTAAAAGGGGTCGAAAATCTTCCGCTCCTCCCCCGGGGGAATGCCCGTTCCACTGTCTCGAATGCGAATGCAGACCACTCCCTTGGACGGCTCTTCGCAGCTCACGAAAATCATTCCATCACCCGGGATGGATTCTACGGCGTTGCCGATGATATTGAGCAATGCCTGTTCCAGCTTGTGTATGTCCATGAGAACCGTATGGCTTCCTTCTGCCCAGCGCTTGCGGATTTCGATGTTTCGGCTTTTCGCCTCCTCCTGAACCAGGGAGAGGATCCTTTCCAGGAGAAGCACCACCGGCTGCGGCCGCAGCTCCAACCGTGAAGTGCGTGAGAGGCCGAGGAATTCTTCGATGATGGTGTTGAGGCGCTTGATCTCGTCCCTCAGAATGCGCGTGATCCGCTCATAGGCCTCGCGTTTTTCCTGCGTTTCGGGGCCAAATTCCCTGCGAATGCGCTGCACCGCCAGACTGATGGCATTGAGGGGATTGCGGATCTCATGTGCGACCCCCGCCCCGAGCTTTCCCAGGGCGGAGAGCTTTTCAGCCTGGTACAACCGCTCGCGCATGGTCTGCATTCGGGAGATGTGGTGGTTTTGAGTCTGGTACAACAGCCCCATGGCCAGCAGACCGATGAGGAGCATCAGGCCCGTCCAGAGCAGAATATGCTGCCTGTTTTCCAGGAGGATCTGATCGGTTTCCAGGGTCTCCATCCCAATCCTCATGGTGCCGAACACTTCATTTTCCAGGATCATGGGCATGGAAAATTCCAGGAACTGGGCCTCCCCCATCTGGACGCACTGTCCTGCAGGATTGCTGGAGCCTCCCACGACCTGAGTGCTGAAGATGCATTGTTCCAGTCTCTCCACGGAAACACTTCCTGACTGAGCCAGCAGGCGGCCTGAGCGATCTTCCACAGCAAAATAAACGACTCCCCGCCCCAGCTGCATGTGCTCCATGCTGTTCTGAACAGCGATATTCCATGCCCACGCCATGAGGTCTTTACGGTTGAGAAGCAGGAACACCGCCCCTTCGCTCTTCTTGCGCCGGATACCTACAAATCCAAGGTAGTCTTCCCGGGAAATCCCTTGAAACAGGTGCAGCACGATTTCGTTGTTTCCTTGAGCCAGTGAAGCGGCCTTCTTGAGCAGGTGAGGGGGGACTGGACCCTTTTGGTAAAGGGGATTTCCCTGTCCGTCTACCAGGAGCAGGGCCTGAAAATGTTCGGGGAGAGCTATCGCATGGAGTCCGTCGACGCTTTCGGGGTGCTTTGCCTCCTGGAGATCTACCGCCCTGGCGGCATTCAACAATGCGTTGACGAGGGTTTCGCGAAGTGAAGTGGAATCATCCTCGGGAGAGAATCCTGCGAAAGGTCCGTGCAATCCTTCATCGCTTTGCACGAGGCGGTTGAATTTTTCCTGGAATGCCTTTTGAGTCACTTCAAAGACGTAATGGGCCTTGTTCTTCAGGGTCTTCAGGAGCAGATCTTCCACGCGCCGCAGGTCCAGCATGGCCATGGCAAAGAAAAGCATGACGAAGAGAAGGAACACCAGGGCCATGGCAACGGGCTGCAAAAAGCGGGGTTTTGGTTTTCCAAAAGCTTCCAGGGAGGGCATTCGAGATCGTTCTTTCATTTGGTCGCTCCATTTTCCCCATTGAATCAACAGCATCGGGCTGCCGTGCTTGCGGCGGTGGAAAGAGCAGAAAGACTTTTCTCCGTTCCAGTGGGGCGATTTTGACTTGTACCACAACTCCCCTTCTCAAAACAGGGGGAATGCCTCCTGCAGAGCGACAATATTGTCGAAATTCGGGGAAAGAACGTCAAAATTCTATGGAGCACTATAAACTTTTTAATTCTAGGTATTTAATATTTTGTGCCCTCAGGGGGGTCGACATTTATTGCCGAACGTCTCCGTCCGGATTTTGTGCTCCACCTCACGATCGCTTAAACTGAATGAATATGATTCCAGGAGCTTAGAATCAACAACCCTGTCCTGGCATGGGATCTGCAAAAATATGTGAAAAAAAGCTTATCCCAATTTGATGTGCCTGACTCGATGCAACGGAGGTTCAAAGGGAATTCGACATGACAAGGTATGGGGTCTGTGTCGCTGTGCTGGTTTTGTTCTTAGGGTTGGCCCCGGCGCGGGGAGCTGAGGGGGAGTCGGCTTCCTGTCCACATTTGAAGCCGCCGTATCCTGCGTTCTTGAATCTGTCCGAGGAACAGATGACTCGCATTGATTCCCGGCAAAGGGCCTTCACGGATGAAATCAGCAAGCTGCATGACGAGCTATACAGCAAGAAAATGGAGCTGAAGGACCTCTGGGCTACAGCGCGCCCCGACCTGTCGGCCATAGCTTCCAAGCAGAGAAAGATCAGGGAGATAGCCTCCAAAATTCAAGAATTAGCAACAAGGCACCAGCTGGAATGCCGTGAGATCTTGACGCATGAACAGAGAGAAAAGCTCGTGTCGCTCGATTCAGAGAGAAGCTCCATCGGTGACTGAGAGGCTG
>DAIQOB010000172.1:0-6125 GCA_036788075.1 Syntrophobacteraceae bacterium | reverse complement strand
ACCTTCCAGGATGGGGGCCTTGGCGCCGACAAGGATCGTAGCGCCGGTATCCACACCCGGTCTCAGGGCACGGGGCATTACACGGATACAGTGCATGCAGCGCGTGCAGTCTTCATCCCAGATTTTGAGGTTCTTGCCGTCCCATTCCATGCACTTGGTGGGGCAGAGGTTGATGACTTCCGCATTGATGTCGAATTTACGCTTTTCGGTTCCACCAGCACCGGCATGAGGAGTCAATTCGCCGGCAACGTAAGCGCGAACAGCTTCCTGATCGATGCGGATCTTGTCACGCCAGGTTCCGATGATGGAGCAGTCGGAACGCGCGATAGATGCCACGCAGTCGCAGGGACAGCCGGAAGACTTGAACTTGAACTTGTACGGAAACATGGGACGATGGAGCGCATCCTGATATTCCATGGTCAGGTCATAAATGATGTCCTGGGTATTGATGCAGGACCATTCACAACGAGACATGCCCAAACAGCCTTCAGGAGTTCTCAGGTTGGAACCGGAGCCGCCCAGGTCCATTCCCATTTCATGAGTCAGCTCATAAAAGAGGGGCTCCAGGTTGTCCGTCGTGGTGCCCAGAAGAACGATGTCACCGGTGGACCCGTGCATATTGGTGAGACCGCTTCCACGGGGCGCCCAAAGGTCGCAAAGTTTACGAAGGACTTCGGTGGTGTAATACTTGCTTGCGGGCTGGTTGATGCGGACGGTGTGGAAATGAGCGATGGCGGGGAACAGGTCGGGACGGTCACAGTAACGACCGATGATGCCTCCACCGTATCCGAGCACACCGACGATACCGCCGTGCTTCCAGTGTCCTTCCTTTTCCCGGAAAGACAGTTCCATAACGCCCAACCAGTCTTCACACATGGGGCTTTTGGGAGCCATTCTCTTCACATCAGAGACAAAGCTCGGCCAAGGCCCTTTTTCAAGTTCGTCAAGCATAGGAGTTGCATGCTTCAGCGCCATTCGATTTACCTCCATAGGCCAATTTCTCTTTAGGTTCCACGGTATTCACCCATTTCTTCCTGATGAAGAATTCTCAAACCCTTTCCCAGTCACCTCCTTCTCATGAGGAAAAAAGACCTCTTCGCTCCATTTCGCTCCATTGAATCGTTGCCACACCATCCAGCATGGAATGAATACATGTATTTTTTAGAATAAAATCAATGCAATAAGAGAGAGAAGGCCGATCAGTTCATGCCTTTTTCTTCTTTATCCACGTCCCCTTCACTCGGCAGCATATACATGGTCGTGCTTCCGCTGGACCAGTACTTCAACTGACCTTCGTTGACGAGCTCATTTACGATTTTCTTGGCCTGCATCATTTTGATTTCAGGCACGGCCTTGCACAAGTCGTTGAAGTACAGCTTGCTCTTTTTTTGAGTTTTCACATACTCCATGATACGACTTTTTGCATCCTCGCTCATACTGTCCTCCTGTAAGGAATCCGAATGCATGTAGAAAAACAACAGAATAGGATCATCCTGTCAGCCCTCGTAAATATGGGAAAGTGAATAGATTCACTTTGGATGATTAGCTCGCTCCATGCGCTTTGTCAATAAAAAAGTCCTCCGGAAGGCAGACCCAAACCTTTGCCGTAAAAAGCCCAAGCGCCCCCCGGCACGAAGGAGAACGGGGCTTGACACTCCCCGCTCTTGTTGTTAAGTACCCCTGTCGCCGGGAGTCTTGCAGGCATAAATATCCATCAAATTTGAAAGGTTTCAAAGGCATACTTTCCCATTGGTATGCAACCCAACGAGGCGCCCGGGAGACATCCGGCGAAGCCAAAGGTAGACGCTTTGAGCTTTAGCCCTTGCCACGCGGCCACCTCCCATTGCGGAAAGATGACCGATCATGCTCCCCGGTTTCAGGTAGACGGAAACGATTCACTTCTGACGAAATCATTCAGATCCTATATTACAAAATGAGGAGAGAGTAAAGAGATCATGGCACACCCCAGTGAAGCGGAAATGAAGCTGAACCTCTATATCAAGTTTTTGAAGGAGAGGTTGTTTTTTGAGCCGACCTCGGCCACCATGCATTACAACCTCGGCCTGGCCTATTCTCAGAAGGGCCAGTTGGATGAAGCCATCTCCGAATTCAAACAGGCCCTGGAACATGATCCGAATCTCGTGGAGGCTTACGTCAACATGGGCGGGCTGTACTACCAGAAGGGCGACCTGGACCAGTGTATCGAGGCCAACTCCAAGGCCATCGCTCTGAATCCCAAAATGGCCATCGCTCACAGCAATGTGGGGTTTGCCTATCTCCAGAAGGGCGACACCGAAAACGCCATTGCCTCCAGTCTTTCCGCCCTGGAGATCACCCCGGACAACTTCCAGGCCTACAATAACCTGGCGGTGGCATACATCCAGGCTGACCAACCTCAGGAGAGCATTGAAGCTTCCCTCAAGATACTGAAGATGAACGACCAGTTCGCACCGGCGCACTACAATCTGGCTGTCGCCTATCGTCTGACCGGGGACATGAAAAAGGCTCGCGAGCATTACGAGAAGGCCAGGACTCTGGGTTATCCCATCGACAGCGCAGCGGAAGCCGAATGGCGGAATGTCGGGTAGCGGGGGCGTTTGCATGGGAATCTCTTCATCGAACGAGGTGTAAAGATGGAAATCACAAAGGATATCTTTGTCGTAATAGAATACAGCGTGCGCTTGGAAGACGGCTCCTACGTCAAGGGAGAGGGAGTCCCCGTGTCCCTCAATTTCATCGCCGGCTACGATCAGATCATGCCGTCCCTGGAAAAACGACTCCTGGGGCATGCCCAGGGTGACGAAATGGAGTTCGTCATCCCGGCCCGCGAGGCCTTTGGGGAGCACGATGCCAGACAGGTCCATCGCAAGAGCTTCGAGGAATATCCCCAGGGCCGTTCGCTTCAGGTGGGGAAATGGGTCGTGGCAACGAATCCCGAAACCCAGGCTCAATACGGATATTTTGTCAAGGAGAAATCAGGGGAAGGCGTGGTACTCGATTTCAACCACCCTCTGGCGGGAAAGGATTTGTACTATCACGTGAAGGTGGTGCACATGAGGCCGGCCCTCAAGGAGGAGCTGGAATATGTGCGGCCCTGCGAGCACGGTGATGACCAGGAGACAACCGAGGCGATGTCTTTGCAGTAACCCTTTTCCGACGCATCCCCCACCGCCAGCGGGAAGCTCCGGGATGCGTCGGGATGAAGGACCCACATTGAATCAGAGGGGCTTCTGTTCCTTCAGCCAGCAGCAAAAATCAAAAATCGTTTTGGATCGCATCTCGCCATCTAAAACCCCCCGACACAATTCAAAGAGCTCTCTGTGCATCGAGACGGATTCCTCCTTCCCATGAGGGGACTGATAAAATTCCTTCACCAAGGCATTGGCCCTCAATGAGGCGTTGCTGAAAATGCGTTCTCGGGGATCTTTGGGCTCCTGGAAGGGCTCCCAATTCTCATATCCAATGCGCAGGATGCGTTCCTGCCCCTTCTTGGACATGGCATCGAAAATTGCTTTTTTCTTCACTTCATACTCATGGGCATCACTCATTGGCTTCGCTCTTTTTTCTGAAGGACCGGAATATTATTGCTCGCTTCATGAGGATCACGACCAGAAAAGCTTCAACCGGATTTTCTTGAATTCTCTCGTACTGAAAAGTATCCGGTAATCCTTCAACCCGATGGCGTTTCCCAGTTTCTCCGCAATGCTGCGGCACTCTTCCTCCCTGCGTGCATGAACCATGGCGTAAAGATTGTAAGGCCAGTCGGGATAGGACGGCCTGCAGTAACAATGGCTCACTTCGGCATGGGACGAGAGCACCCTTCCACACCCGTCCAGACGGTCCGCTGGGCAGCTCCAGACCACCATGCCATTGGCGCTGAATCCCACCTGGCGATGATTCAGAACGGCCGCAAATCGGCGGATGAATCCATAGCTCACCCATTGGGAAATCAGCTTCAAGAGGTCCGCTTCCGTTATGCCCAGGGAATTGGCCCAAACTTCAAAGGGATTTTCCACCAGGGGCAGATCTTCCTGGATGCACCGCACCACCCGGACATTGTCCTCCGTGGGCTGGAACGGCGCCAAAGCCTCCACCACCGGCGCTCCCGACGATTCCTCCCCTGCTTCCCCTTCTTCCAGGACATCCAGGACGACAGCGAGCTTGTATTTCTTCAAGGCCGGCAATATCAACGTCGGCCATCCGCCCGCTTTCTCTGCGAGCTCCTCCACTGTTTTTTCCAGAGATTGTCCGGGTGGGACCGCAATGGTAAACCACATGTTGTAATTTCCGGGGCGCAGGTAATTGTGGCTGACTCCTGGATAAAGATTGACCACGGCCCCCGCTCGCTCGACCTCGCCTTCCGGCACGGACATGGCCACCAGGCTGCTCCGGTATCCCAAAGCCCCGGTATTGAAAATGGCGCTGATCTGTCGCAGCAGATTCCGTTCCTTCAACGCATGGATACGCCGACGGACTTCTTCCCCATCGATTCCCAACCCTTCGGACAGGACATCATAAGGCCTTGCAGACAAAGGAAAAGATCGCTGAATGCGATCCAACAGAACACGGTTTATGGAGTCCAAAACGATTCTTCCTCCGAATCATCACATTCTCAACAAACTGCTGCTCCTCGGGGAATTCCCCGAACGATTGCACTATATACACACGCTCCATCTGTGACAAGCGCAGGGGAATCGGCAGAATACCGGCCGGGTGCGATTGAGACGGGCGGAATGCATGAAGCTACAGTACCATTTTTGAGCTCATAATTGTAAGCTCATGTTTTTTGAATCTCCGAATGCATCCTGAGTGGCCAAAGCACATTCCTGCCCCTCATCGGTGAATGCTTCAGCATGTCTTCCACAATACACCCCTTTGTCTAAGAGGTTTCCTGTGATGCAAAGCAGTCTTCCCATCCAGCTGTTTGTGAGCACTCCTTCAGGACCATTGCCCCTCACCCCCGAACGCGGACGCCTTTCCCTTCCCCAGGGGGCTGACTCCCGCGGCGCCGCCCTCTCCTATGGGCCATACCTTCAGGCCATCGCCCGATTCCTGACCCAGAATGCCGGCAGCATCGTCACCCACTGCCTGTCCCGGCACATGGGACGACCGGTTTCATGGAAGGAAATAGAGCGCTTGGACATTATCAGTGAGAAACATGGAGCACTCTACCATGTCGTCCACCTTCTCATGCACCTGCCGGGTGAAACGGCCTCCTTCGCTCTGAATGTCGCCGTGTCCCCGGAGCAGCAGGCATTTCTCGCAACAGAAGTTCAGCTCCTGACAATGCTCCATGAACATTTCAGCCATCCTCACCTCCCACGCGTCTACTGCAAGGGTGAAACCCTCTACGCGGCCGAGTACGGATTGGAGCAGACCTTAACGCTTTTCGTGGCGGAGTGGTTCGAGGGATACCATGAATTTCACCTGGCCGGGGACCCCCGGAAAGAATTACCCGTCATCAAGGTCTGGGGGCTGGAAAAGGGGGACACCATCCTCAACGCTTCCGACATGCACGCGCTCTATCGCCAGGCATCGGCGATCCTCACGGACTATCTCGACCCCCATTCCTTCCGGCAGATCTACCCATGGCATCACGCAGCCGGAGACTTCATCCTCCGGCAAAATCCCGACGGCATCCAGCTGAAGCTCATCACTGCGCGAGACTACCGTGCCCTCATGTCGCCGGGACCGGATCCGGATGAAAGATGGCTCGCTCTCTGTCACTTTTTCTTCAACCTCACCCTCCGCATGCGGCTGGACCGCCTGGAGGGAACGGGAGAGCTCGCCTGGGCGTCTCCCCAAAGCCTGCACGGAATCATCGCAGGTTTTGCAGAGTCATGGGCACGCAAGGCCCGGCATGAAGCGTCCCTGCCTCCCCCCGAAGAGGTGCTCTCGTTCATGCATCAATTCACGACACGGGAATGGCTTTCCCTGGGAGAAGCCGTCCTGGAAGACGGCATGGTGGAAGCGGAGGAGGCTCCTTTCCTGAAACAGCACCTGGGGAAGCACATATGCGACCTCATGGAGGCGCTGCAAACCTGTTTCCCCTGACCGTCCGTTCCAGACCCTGAAGCACCCTCGCACGATGCAGACGGACGCCCCAAAGGACCACAGCTCCTGCG
>DAIQOB010000171.1:0-6150 GCA_036788075.1 Syntrophobacteraceae bacterium | reverse complement strand
CTCTTCGCTTTGATCATCCAGGGGATCAAGCGGACGGGCGACCGACCGGCAAATTATAAGGGAACCGCCATGGTCGACCTTCATTCCGCGAACCCCTCCAGTATTCCCGTGTCCAACAAACGTGCCCCATGGATAACTCTCAGGATGATCACCCTGGCGCCGATGATTTTGAAGATGGTGCGGTAGTTGCCGAACAGCAGGTGGCGATAGGCGGTCCCGAGGAGAACATTTTCAGGCACAAGGGGGCAGCGCTCGGGAAAACGTTTGGGGGTTGCGATCTGCTCTTCCAGGCGCAGGATAAAGGCGGTGGCCGCATCGGGGTTGTCCCTGGAGATGTAATCCCATATGTCGGATATATCCGCCTCCGCAGAAGCGGTGATATCAACCCGGTATTTTTTGGGCACGTTTGAATTCTTTCATAAAATCACCGGCCGGGCGGGTTCGGCCACTTTCCACATCCTGCTCAGCCGGGGCGATGAGCTTTGCCAGATTCGCGGCCTGAAGGACCTTTTCATAGACCCGGACGTCGAGCAGGACGGAATCGGCCCTTCCGTTCACCGTCAGAATGACCGGCCGGCCCGAGGCATGAAGATGGTGAAGAATTTCACGAGTATGGCGTTTCAGATCCGTTACGGAGCGAATATCTTCCGAAGGGCTCATTTGCGACATCTTTTTCCTCCTAGAGATGCATTATTCAGTATCAAATATAATATCATTTCGCTAACCGCTCCAGTATGTTTTGCGCCAATTTGAAGATCCTCGATAGGGGAATGTGCCGCCGAATGCGGGATACGAGTAAACAATTCCGGGTCAGCCATGAACCATCGTATTTGTTCAGGCGCAGATGACGCAATGAAGGAACATGGTTTGCCTCTCGTCGGGCGGATGAATTTACAGCTCCTCACGACATTCGTCATTTCACGAGAAAATAGTTGTTGACATTCCGTGCGGCGTAAAGCTATGTTGTAGCCGTAATATAGCTTAATGTGCCAGGCCGCTCGTTTTTGGGAGAAGACAAATTTTTCGGAGGGACGGCAACAGAGGTCTGTTGCCGGTCTTCGATGCTTATAGAGCGCATGTCTCATGGGGGGCAGGCGTATTTTGTCGTTACTTTCCGGGATGCGTTCAGCGGTTGGTAGCCAGGCCGGACAATTGAGGAGAAAACGTATGGGCAAGGTTGGAATTATCGGTGTAGGGCAGAGCACATTTGTTCGCACGTATCCCGGATCGATCCGGGAGCTGGTGTTCGAAGGCTTCAAGGAAGCCATGGAAAATACCGGGATCACCACCAAGGATATCGACGCAACGGTAATTTGTTCCGCGCCGGAGTATGACAAGCAGCGGTCCCCCGCCGGCGTCATTGCAGAATACCTCGGCTTGAACCCGCAGCCCACATTCTATGCGGAGACTCTCTGCTCTTCCAGCAGCACGGGCGTCAAGCTCGCCTATTCGCTGGTCAAGTCGGGACTGCACGATGTGGTGATGGTCATCGGTTTCCAGATCATGTCCCAGTTGACGTCGGCGGAATCCCAGGAGCGTATGGGCCGCGGCGCCGACATTCAGTGGGAATCCCCTTTTGGGACCATGATGCCGGCTTATTACGCGCTCCACGCGCAGGCTCATATGGCCAAGTACGGGACGACCCCCGAGGATCTGGCCCTCATCCGGGTGAAGGCCGCCACCTACGGGCAGCTCAATGAAAAGGCCGTTTACCGGAAAGCGGTCGCCCTGGAACAGTTCACAGACCCTACCAGCCCCATGGGATCGCCGGTATCCAGTCCGCTCCGCACGGGCGATTGCTGTGCCAACGCCGACGGCAGTTCCATCGTCATCGTCGCCAGCGAGGAAAAGGCCCGTGCCCTGTGCAAAAAGCCGGTGTGGATCAAGGGAATCGGTTCGGCTTCGGCTCCGGTGAATATGGCCGGCCGTGACCAGCTGAGCGGGCTCGCCGTGGCCAGGGAATCGGCTCGCCAGGCCTACGCCATGGCAGGCATCACCGCGGCTGACATCAATGTGGCCGAAGTGCATGACTGCTTCACCATCGCCGAAATGATGGCCTACGAGAACCTGGGCTTTGCCAAGCCCGGCGAAGGCAAAGAGCTCATTCGCGCCAAAGAGACTTACAAAGAAGGGCGCATCCCCGTCAACGTGGATGGTGGACTCCTTTCCAAGGGGCATCCCATCGGAGCGACGGGTGGATCACAGATCCGGACCATCGTCCTGCAGCTCAGGGGCGAAGCAGGCGCCATTCAGGTGAAGGACCCGGCTTTCGGCCTGGTGCACAACATCGGCGGCGTCGGGCTCTACGGGAACGTCACCATTTTTGGCCTGGATTGATGCTCTCCGCGTCTGATCCCCTGTAGTATGGGGGAAGGCGATGCGTCCTTGCCTCCCATACGACCACCGACCGGTTTTTATGGAGAATTAAAGATGGCAAAACAAGAACTGGATACACGATTCGCAAAATTCGGAACGGTCAGCTTCGCCAGTGTCACGCAGGTCAACGATTTCATTGGACACCTGGAGAGCGGCAAATTGATGGGAACACGCTGCAAGGATTGTGGGAAGCATTTCTTCCCGCCCCGTGCGCACTGCTACCAGTCGCTTTCCGGCAACATGGAGTGGTTCGAGGTTACAGGGACGGGCAAGCTCGTCAGCTATTCCACCCTGCAGTATGCTCCCACCGGCTTCACGGATGACCTCCCTTACACCATCGCACTGGTAGATTACGGCGACTACAAGGTCTTCGGACGCATCGACCGCTCCGTTCCCGTCGGGGAGCTTTCGGTGGGGATGGAGATGAAAGCCGTCGTCAGCAAGACTTCCAACGACAAGCTGACCTACGTGTTTCAGAAAGCATGACCTTTTCAGATTCCTGAAATTTCAGGCCCGGGATGCATTCCCTCTGCAGGGGAATGCCGTGGATCCCTTTCGATGGTGGGGCGCAGTCGCTGCGCCCCACCGAGATGGCCTGCTGTCGATTTCCCAAAAGGAGGAGAACACATGATTCTTGAGTTGAATGAAGAACAAAGAATGGTGCAGGAGCAGGCACGCCGTTTTGCCGAAAATGAAATCATGCCCACCATGGAGCAGGACGAAAAAGAGCACCGTTTTCGTCCTGAACTGGTGCAGAAGATGGGTGAGCTGGGCTTTTTCGGCTGCGCCATCCCCGAAGAGTACGGCGGAAACGGCATGGGTTTTCTGGAATCCGCCATCATGGCAGAGCAGATCGCCAAGGTGTCTCCCTCCTGGCGAGTGCCCTTCAACATGCAGAACCTGGGGCCCGCCGTTACGGTCAACAAGTTTGGGACCAAGGAGCAGAAGGAGAAGTTCATCCCCGGTTGGGTATCCGGTGAGAAGCTTGGCTTCTTTGCCATCACCGAGCCCAATGTCGGCTCCGATGTCTCCGGCATGAGGACGACGGCCAAGGACAAAGGCGACCACTGGGAGATCAACGGTCAGAAGATGTGGATCAGCAACGCCCACGTCGGCGACTATGGGCTCGTTTATGCCTACACGGACAAGGAAAAGAAGTATAAGGGCATGACCTGCTTCATCGTGGACCTGAAGAATTCCCCGGGCGTCACGGCTCTGCCCATCGAAACGAAGCTGGGACTCCACTGCGCCCCCACCGGTGAAATCTCCTTCGACGCCGTCAAGGTTCCCAAGGAGAACGTCCTGGGCGAAGTAGGCCAGGGATTCAACATCTGCATGTTCCAGCTCAACAACACCCGTCTGGGCTGTGCTGCCGGAGCGCTGGGCGCGGGCGGCGGTTGTATCGATCTGGCCATCAAGTATGCCAATGAGCGTACCCAGTTCGGCCAGCCTATCTCCAAGTTCCAGTTGATCCAGGGACAAATCGCCGAAATGGTCGCCGAGCATGACGCTGCTCAGCTCCTCGTCTACAAAGCCGCTTATTACAAAGACCAGGGCAAGCCCAACCAGCACGAAACTTCCATTGCCAAGTTCTTTGCCTGTGAGGCAGCCGTCCATGCAGCCAATGAATCCATGAAGATTTTCGGTTCTTACGGTTTCTCGACGGAATACCCCATCGAGCGCTACTATCGTGATGTCAAGTCCCTGCAGGTTGTGGAAGGGACCTCCAACATCCAGAAGACCATTATTGCCGGCATCTCCTGCGGTCATTCCCAGAATCGATAAGACATCGCCAAGGGGCCGCCGGTTCACCGACGGCCCAGCCCGACATGCCGGGAGTGTCGCATGTGAGGCGCTCCCGGACATGAATATCTCAGGTCGGGCTGCTGGTCCCGATTTTTTTGTTTTATTGGGATGAGCGGTGTGAAGATCCGACTTGCAGATCATCGTTTTTCGCAGTAATACAGCATGAATCCTGAAATTGTTGCCCCCAAAGACACGTAAGCTCGATCCCTTTGAGCTGACCCGAAGAGGAAAAATATCTATGAAGCCTTATTTTGAAAAAATGCCCGAATTCGGTCGTCCTTTGACCGACCGACAGATGTCCGATTCCGCCGAGAGTGTTGAACAGATCAAGCAGGTGGAGAAGCTGCTGGCCGAAGAAATTCACCGGGTCAAGACCGCAGGCATTCCCGAGAAAAAAGTCAACGAGCGCGGACAGATGACAGTCTGGCAGCGCCTGGAATACCTGGTGGACCCCGGCACCTGGTGCCCCCTCCATACCCTTTATGATCCCATGCAGAACGAAGAAGGCACCACCGGCGTGATTGACGGCCTGGGGAAAATCTCCGGCAAGTGGGCCGTCATCATCGGGTTCGACAACAAGGTGATGGCGGGTGCATGGATCGCCGGACAGTCGGAAAATATCCTCCGCGTAACGGACATGGCCAAGCGTCTGCACGTGCCCCTCGTCTGGCTGGTCAACTGCAGCGGCGTCAAGCTCCCCGAGCAGCATCTGGTCTATGCCAACCGCAGAGGAAGTGGAACGACCTTCTTCCGCCATGCCGAACTGCAGCAGATGGGCCTTCCCGTTCTGGCCGCCATCTATGGGACGAACCCGGCCGGAGGCGGCTATCAGGCCGTCAGCCCCACGATTCTCATTGCCCACAAGGATGCCAACATGGCGGTCGGTGGGGGCGGTATCGTCAGCGGCATGAGCCCCAAGGGCTCCTTCGATGAGGAAGGCTGCGAGGCCCTCATCGATGCGACGAGAAAGTTCAAAGAGCTGCCTCCGGGAAGCGTGCAAATCCACCACGATGCCACGGGCTTCTTCCGCTACGTGTACGAAACCGAGAAGGGCGCCCTGGATGGCATCAAGGATTACATGAAGGACATGCCGGCTTATAACCCGAAGTTCTTCCGCGTCGCCGAGCCCAAGCCCCCCCGTCTCGATCCGGCCGAAATCGAGCGGATTGTGCCCTTCAACCAGAAGAGAGTCTACTCTTTCGACGAGGTTGTGGCCAGACTGGTGGACGGTAGCGAGCACCTGGAGTTTCGCCCGGGGTATGGACCCGAGATTTATTGTGCTCTGACGAAAGTGGACGGCTTTCCCGTGGGTGTCATCGGCAACCGCCAGGGCTTCATGCCCAAAGGCTATCCCGAATACGCCGACTATCCCGGCATTGGCGGCAAGCTCTATCGGCAGGGCCTCATCAAGATGAACGAGTTCGTAACCCTGTGCGGACGCGACCGGGTGCCCATCGTCTGGTTCCAGGATACCAGCGGCATCGATGTGGGCGATATCGCAGAGAAGGCCGAGCTGCTGGGATTGGGCCAGTCTCTCATCTACTCCATCGAACAGACCGATGTTCCCATGATGCTGGTGGTCCTGAGAAAAGGCACCGCCGCGGCTCACTATGTCATGGGCGGCCCCACCGCCAACAACCACAACGCTTTCACCCTGGGGGTTCCCACGACGGAAATTTACGTCATGCACGGTGAGACCGCCGCGGCAGCTTCTTATGCACGAAGGCTGGTGAAAGACAAGGATGCCGGCAAGCCCCTGGCTCCCACCATCGACAAGATGAACGAGCTCGTCCAGCTTTACACCGATACGTCCCGGCCCGCCTACTGCGCCAAGGCCGGCTTTGTGGATGAGGTCGTGAGCTTCGCCGACATAAGAAAATACATGCAGGCTTTTGTCGGCTGCGTGTACCAGAATCCCAAGTCCATCTGCGCCCAGCACCAGATGATTCTCCCCAGGATCATCCGCGG
>DAIQOB010000170.1:0-6177 GCA_036788075.1 Syntrophobacteraceae bacterium | reverse complement strand
TGTGGATTTCACCCGTCTTGAGGGACTGATATTCTATCCCCTGCACCATGTTATCGCCCAGGATTCTCGTGGGCCTGCATTCCGTGAAAATCTCCACTTTATCGGAATAACGCACCTTTTCCTGGTAAAGGCTGTCCCCGGTCAAGGGAGTCAGAGAGATCAGATAGATTCTCCTGGCAATGTTGACGAGATCGAGCACTGCTTCCAGTGCGGAATTGCCTCCACCCACCACGGCCACGTCGGCGTCGTCAAAAAGGGGCGCATCACAGGTGGAGCAATAGGAAACCCCCTTGGCCAGCAATTCCTTCTCACCGGGCACATTCAGGGGCCGATGGCTTCCCCCTGTGGCAATCACCACCGTCTTCCCGTAGTAGGTTTTTCCATCCTCCAGGGTGACCCTTTTGATCCGGCCCGCCAGGTCGATGGCCCCCACATTTTTCCCGATCACCCTTTCTACGCCGAAGGTCTTCACGTGGCTCTCGAATTTTGCCACCAGCTCGGCGGCGTTGACCTGGCTGAATCCCAGATAATTGTCCACATCATTGGTCCAGGTGACCTGCCCCCCGACGTCCTTGCTGATGATGAGGGTTTTCATGAGCTTCCGGATGGTGTAGATGGCGGCGCTCAGGCCGGCGGGACCCGCTCCCAAGATGATGACGTCATAGAGCGGCGTATCGGACTTCCTCCAGGTCTGCCCGAGCTTTTCGTAAAGCGCACCCGTTGCTTCCAGATGCACCAGGTGAGCATAACCGCCTACATTTTCCTCCCCGATGAATACTTGAGGCAGAGAACCGCTCCCGCTTTTCTCCCTCATCAGCATCCACTCCTCAGAACCGGGAGTCACGACAATTTCCTGAAACGGGATATCCCTCTCGTGCAGAAAGGCCTTGGCATGCAGGCAGAAAGGACAACCGTACATGGTATAAATGAGAAGGTTCACAGACGACCTCTATCATTGGCATCAAAGGAAACCATCCCCGCTCCGGTCACTTCAACGCTTTTTCTATTTCCTCACGTTCAAATCCGACAATCACCCGGTCGCCAATGGAAATCACGGGCACGCTGCGGGCGCCCCCAGAAATCTTCTTCATTTCCTGGAAGGCCGTTTTGTCCGCGCCCACATCACAGGATTCAAATTCCACACCCTTTTCGGCCAGAAATTCTTTGGCCTGCTGACAGTAGTGACATCCGGAAGTTGTATAGATTTTTACCTTTTTCTCCATGGAGCGCATCCTCTCGTCAAAGGGTCTGTGGGGGAGTGAAGGATTG
Organism: Syntrophobacteraceae bacterium; assembly: GCA_036788075.1. Lineage (GTDB taxonomy): Bacteria > Desulfobacterota > Syntrophobacteria > Syntrophobacterales > Syntrophobacteraceae > Desulforhabdus. The sequence continues at coordinate 4,908 of DAIQOB010000170.1, read as the reverse complement.
CCTTTTCGATAGCTCTGTCGCCGGGAAGCTCCGCATGGGACACGATGCAAGAAATAGGGTGCGGATCTCTGATTTCCCGACAGAGAGGGGGGATGGAGCCATTGCTCACAGATTTCGAGGGGCCTCAAAGCACTTGCAAGGCATCCTCAAAAAAACGAGGCGGGATAAACCCCGCCCCGTATCGTTTAGAAGAGGGAAAAAACGGTGCAGTCCACTAACGGAGCTTGCTCAGCTGCAGAGCAAGGCGTCTCAGATGCTCCTGCTCTTCCTTCACCAGAGCATTGATCGTGGACTTGCCCTTGGATCCCTCAGTGGCATCCTGAACCGTGAGGAAAAAGATGATGGAATCTTTTTCGAAGGTCATGGCCAGCTTTATTGCAGATTTTACATCCTTGACCGCCGCCAGTTGCTTATCGACGCCCTCGCTGGTCACGAAAACGTGCTGATCGGCCATGGCCTTGAGATAGGCATCCAGCTCGTTGTTCGCATCGAACACGGTGGGGGTGGAGGCTGACGCGGGGAGTTCATCCCTCAAAGCCTTGAACTTCGCCTTGTGCTCGATTTCCTGTGCACCCAGGTCTGCAAAAAGCTCTTTCACTTCATTGTTGTCCACCATTTGCGTGGCGGCATCGTAAAACTTCTTACCGTTTTCTTCGATTTTGATAGCAACGTCGAAAATTTCAGCAGCATTAAAATTAAAAAGCATTCCTTCCTCTCCTCTTCAGATCCTGATAGAGGATCATTCCCTTTCATCCACGGCGAGCCGTGGCTTGCATAGAGGCACAGCGGTTCAGAGATATTCACGCATCGCATCAACTGCAGCACGGATGGACGTCTCATTGCACGTCCCAAGAGGCATGGGCAACCCTATTCTTTTTCAAAGTCGCTCTTGCCGGCACCACAAATGGGGCAGACCCAATCATCGGGCAAATCCTGGAACTTGGTTCCCGGAGCCACACCATTGTCAGGGTCGCCTTTGGCAGGATCATAAACATACCCACAGATCTGACATACATAACGGTCCATCGTATTCCCTCCTGATGATTGTCGGTTCAAAGAATATTCGTACTCTACAACACCCTCATCCGATGCATTCGCATGGCTACTATCGCACATCACGCTGCAAGATAATACAAGAACTGTTCTTGAATTGAAAAAATTTGTGCCGATCACTGCGCTTTTTCTTTCGACCAGACCCGCCTCAACCGGAGCGCATTGCTCACCACGGACACGGAGCTCATGGCCATGGCTCCTGCTGCAAACATGGGATTGAGGAGAATGCCCCACACAGGGTACAAAATTCCGGCAGCCACGGGAATCCCAAGAGAATTATAAAAGAAGGCCCAGAAAAGATTCTGTTTGATGATCCGCATGGTGAAAGCGGAGAGCCGAATGGCTGAAGCCACCAGTCTCAAATCATTCTGGATCAGGGTGATGTCACTCGCCTCCAGGGCCACATCCGTTCCGGCTCCGATGGCGATGCCCACGTCGGCCGCTGCCAGCGCAGGGGCATCATTGATGCCGTCCCCCACCATGGCGACCGTCTTGCCCTCATGCTGCAGCCTGTGAATCTCTCCCGCCTTGTCGGCGGGAAGCACCTCGGCCATGATGGCGCCGATCCCTACCGCCTTTGCAATGGCCTGAGCCGTTTCCACCCGGTCTCCCGTGATCATGGCCACCTGGAGTCCCATCTGCTTCAACCGAGCTACAGCTTCTGCAGCAGACTCCCTCGGAGCATCCGCCAACGCGAAAATTCCGGCGGCCCGGCCATCCACCCCAACATAAACACACGTCTTTCCGGAAGCAAGAAGATCTTCGGCCTTTTTGGCCAGCTCGCTCAAATTAACTCCTTCGCCATGGAGGAACTTGCGGCTGCCCAAAAGAACGCGGGCGTCCCCGACACGTCCCCGCACCCCCCTTCCCGATACGGCTTCAAAGGCTTCCACCTGCTCCGGATGAATCCCTTCTTTCTGTCCCTTCTCCACAATGGCACGGGCGAGGGGGTGCTCCGAAACCGCCTCCAGGGAAACCGCCCACCTCAGAACCTGCTCCTCCAACATGGAAGGGACCGCTACAAAATCGGTCACCTCGGGGGTTCCCCGAGTGAGTGTGCCAGTCTTGTCAAAAACAACGGTCGTCAGGCGGTAAGCCTTTTCGAGGCTTTCCCCCCCCTTGATGAGGATGCCGTTTTCCGCTCCCAGACCCGTCCCCACCATGACGGCTGTCGGTGTCGCCAGGCCCATGGCGCAGGGACAGGAAATGATGAGAACCGACACAAAATTGAGGAGCGCTCGGGTAAAGTCGGCGTCGGGAACCAGGAAATACCATATGCAGAAGGTGAGGACGGCAATGCAGATGACTATCGGGACGAATATGGAGGCTACCCGATCGGCAAATCTCTGAATGGGAGCCTTGGACCCCTGCGCCTCCTCCACCAGTCGGATGATTTGAGCCAGGGCCGTTTCCGATCCCACTTTGGTGGCTCGGAAGGTGAAGCTGCCGCTGCCGTTGATGGTGCCGGCAAAGACCTCACTCCCCAGCGTCTTGGAGACCGGAACGCTCTCCCCCGTGAGCATGGACTCGTCCACCGAAGAGCGCCCCGATTCCAGGACGCCGTCGGTAGGGATCCTCTCGCCGGGTCGAACGAGGAGCACATCCCCCTTCAGGACCTCCTCCAAAGGGACTTCCCATTCCTGGCCGTCACGAAGGACCCGGGCTGTCTTGGGCGTCAGCTTCATGAGCTTCTTGATGGCCTCGGAGGTCCGTCCGCGGGCTTTCATTTCCAGGAGGCGGCCAAGGAGAACCAGGGTGATGATCATCGCCGCGCCGTCGAAATAGACATGGAGATCGAGGCCCGCCCCCAAAAAATATTCCGGCCAGAAGGTCGCCAGGGAGGAGTAGATGTAGGCCGAGAGACTGCCCACGGCTACCAGGGTGTTCATGTCCGTGGTCTTTTGGCGGGCGGCCTTCAAAGCTCCCACCAGAAACCGGCTTCCCACCCAAAACACAGCCGGTGTGGTGAGTACGAAAAGGATCAAAAACATCTGTTGACGTGGAATGCCGTGGAGGAAGGGAAACCAGTGAGGCATGCTTCCCATCATGGTGAGGACGCTCAACACGGCCCCGACGGAGACTTTTATTTTGAGATCGCGGATTTCGCGCTTCTGAGCCGCCTCAACAGGGTCTACCCTGGCCTCTTCCAGTAGGCCCAGGTATTGGTAGCCGGCTGCCTCAAGCGCTTTACGAAGCGCGGCCACGTTCAGGGCCTGTGGGTCATAGGTCACAACGGCACGCGAAGACGCGAGGTTTACAGCCGCTTCCTCGACTCCGCCCAGGGCTTTGAAAGCATTTTCCACCCGACGCACGCAGGCCGCGCAGGTCATTCCACCCACGAGGAGTGTCGTCTTCTTCAGGCCGCCTTCGCCGGAGCCCTCGGGCTCCAGGACTTCATAACCGATGTCCCGGACCTTTTCCTCAATGGCGGCCAGGGTGACCAGAGTGGGGTCGTATTCCACGGTAGCCTTGGAAGTGGCTAAATTCACCGCTGCCGACCGCACCCCTTCCAATTCCTGGATCCCTTTTTCCACCCGCCGCACACACGCGGCGCAGGTCATTCCCTGTATATGCAGGTCTCTCTTATCCAAGCTCGTAACCCGCCTTTTCAATTCGCTCACGGATCAAAGCGTCATCCACAGGCTTCACCTCCTCAAAGGTAGCTTCCCCTTTGGCCAGGTCTATTTTTACCCCCTGGATGCCCTCAATCCCGCTCAGTGACTTGCTCACCGCATTGACACAATGCTGACAGCTCATTCCTTTGACTTTAATCGTTCGGGTCATAACTGCTCCTTAAATTCTCAGTATTTTAAGGTGGTCTCACCGGTTTGAGGGCACCTCATCAGGCTGCACATGTTGCCGAACACTTCGATGCGCAACATCCCTCCACACTATCGTCTCCTTAAGGAGTATCAATAATCACCCTTTTCCAGAACGCCATGACCCCTTCTTTTCCAAAGGCCATCTGCACCAGCTCCCATCCGCCCCGACCGCGCTCATTGAGAAGGGTTTTCATTTTCTCCACCTGGCTCGCAGGAACCTGCCCAAGATCGCAGGTTCCGCTTTCCGAACAAAAATAGACCATTTCCCTGAAAGAACCAGCTGGATGACTGGTGATTTCGTATTCGTATCGGCTCATATCAAGGTCCTTCTCTCCTTACCATATAAAATAACATTCTACTGTCTCCCGGTCCTGCCCAGGCTGCCGACAGGATCATAAGATAGGGCACCCATTCCATCTTTCAAGGCGGTGTGTGTGCAAACATAACAACCATTCACCCGGGTCTGCAAGTCTCTTTCAGTTGGCAGGCCCTGCCCAAAGGAGCCCTCGGCAGGGGGGCCGGGCCGACGCCTCCCGTCCGCAAACACATCCCCCCACCAAATCGACTCAGCCAGGGAAAAATCCACTCAACAAATAAAGGAGACCGTCCGATGAGAATTCTAGGCCTTTTTCCACGAAACACCTCGCACCCTCATGATGCGGCCGATGGATTGCCAAGAACAGAAGAGGCAGTACCCCGCCAACGCACACAGAGGGGAGAGTGGTGAATGGACAATATTTCGATTCTTTGTCGATGGAACTGAATGATGAATGAAGAAGCGGAACAACGAGACGACCTCGCCAAAAAACTCGAGCAGCAGGATATCCTCCTCCAAACCCTCATGGACACCGTTCCCTACCCGATTTTCCATAAAAACCCGGACGGACTCTATTCGGGCTGCAACCGGGCCTTCGAGAACCTGGTGGGCTGCAGCAGAGAAGAAGTCATCGGCAAAGAAGTGGGACAGCTTTTCCCTGACGCATTGGCGAAGGTCTACGAGGCAAATGACCGCAAGGCCATGGAAAACTCCGGG
>DAIQOB010000169.1:0-6178 GCA_036788075.1 Syntrophobacteraceae bacterium | reverse complement strand
CAGGCTCAGGGCGAACGGTTTGTTTTGTTAGAAAACTTTTGCTAAGGTACTTAAATACTGTTGAATTAAAGTCACCCCGGTGAAAACCGGGGTCCATAACGCCGCTATTTTCCTGGATTCCGGCTTTCGCCGGAATGACGAAGGTTGGATAATTCAACAACTCTGCCTTTCGGCCTTGCCCCCTACCCGCTCCCAATACTTTCATCAAATGTCCATGTTCATGACGGTGCGCACTTCGGCAAGAGTCTTTTCAGCTTCCTGGCGGGCTCTCTGAATCCCGCGCCTCAGGATGTCCCGCACCCGTTCGGGATCCTTCTCGATTTCCCTTCTCCGCGCGCGAATGGGCGCCAGATGGCTGTTGAGGGCTTCCGTCACGAAGGCTTTCAACTTTCCTGCTCCTCCATCACCAATTTCCTCGGCGATACTCTCGGGGGGCCTTCCCGTCGCAATGCCCGCCATGCGAAGGAGGTTGGAAACCTCCGGCCGCTTGTCGGGATCGTAGGTGATGAGGCGGTCGGTATCCGTCTTGGCTTTCTTCACCAATTTGGCCGTTTCGTCTTCCGTTGCCCGCAGCATGATGGAATTGTTGCGGCTCTTGCTCATCTTCTGCGACCCGTCCAGGCCCACTATCACCGGCGCGCTGCTCAGCAGTGCATTGCGCTCGGGAAACACTTCCCTGTCCCCGGCGAACTTTTTATTGAAACGGCGTGCAATGGTGCGGGTGAGCTCCAGGTGAGGGAGCTGGTCCTTGCCGACAGGAACGACATTGGCCTTGCAGAAGAGGATATCGGCAGCCTGGTGGACCGGATAAATGTACATGCCCGCGTTGACCTTTTTCTGGCCGGAAGCCTCGATTTCCTCCTTCACTGTGGGGTTACGGTCCAACTCAGCGTTGGAAACGAGGGTCAAGAACGGCAGCAGCAATTGATTGAGCTCCGGCACGTGGCTGTGGGGAAAGATGAAGGTTCTGCCGTTGTCCGGATCGAGTCCCACGGCCACATAATCCATGACGAGCTGATGGACGTTTTCGGAAATCATGTCAAAGGCATCCCGGTCGGTGAGTACCTGGTAGTCGGCAATGACCACGAAGACTTCCACCCCCAGGTTTTGAAGCCGCACGCGATTGTCGAGGGACCCGAACAGGTGCCCGATGTGGAGACTGCCCGTGGGACGGTCCCCAGTCAACACCCTGTACTTTCCAGGGTTTTTCACCAGGTCTATTTCCAGGTCCTGGCTTCTTTTCAGAGACGCTTCAAAAGTTCCATATTCTATCGTTCGTGAGCCGTGCATAATTCTGTTTGTCCTTATCCAGAGCAGAAGAATAAATCCAAAGACCGTTCAGGCAATCCATACAAGAGGTTCTTATAATTTAAGTTTGCTCTCTTCGGCAATTCTTTTGATCTCAATAGTGCAAAACTCGTTTCACCACAATTGTTCCTGCGGCTCTTCCTGCCTCACCGGCTGTCACGAGCATCCTTTCGCCCCTGGTAGACTTCGTTCACGACATCGGCAATCTCGACCTGGACGGAATTCTCCATCGAATGCGCTCGCAGCCCATGCAGGCCTTCTCCACCGTGTGCACCCTGATTTGCTTGCCAAGAGACTCTCCCTGTGGAATAAATGCATGTAAAAGTCGCTCTCCCCCATGGATTCGCAGGAACCTCGAGATGCACATTCACAAATACGCAAGGAGATCCGATGGTTGAAATATCGAAGCTCAGATCCATTGGCGTACTTTACGCTCTATTGGTCTTCATTTTGAGCGCTTGTGCCACCGCTCCCTACACCGAAAGAAGACAGCTCATGCTCATCGAACCGAGCCAGGAGATGGCCCTCGGCCAGCGGGCCTCCGCAGAAGTGCTGAGCAAAGCCAAGCCCAGTCGAGACCCTGTCTACGTCGAGAAAGTGGAGCAAGTGGGACGAAAAATCGCGGCGGCGGCGGATCGCCCGGACTTTGCATGGGAGTTTCGCGTGCTCGACGACCCGAAGACGGTCAATGCCTTCTGCCTGCCGGGCGGCAAAGTCTTCGTCTATACGGGAATGTTTAAATACGCTGAAACCGACGGGGAGCTCGCAACCGTTGTGGCCCATGAAGTTGCCCATGCAGTGGCGCGCCACGGCGCTGAGCGCATGAGCACCGCGCTGCTTGCTCAAACCGGGCAAACCGTGGCGGCCGGACTTTTGAACATCCAGTCTCCTGTTGCATTGAGCGCCTTCAACACCGCCTATGGCGTGGCAGTGGAAGTCGGAGTCACCCTGCCCTACAGCAGAACACAGGAATACGAAGCCGACCGCATCGGATTGATCCTCATGGCCAAGGCGGGATACGACCCCAATGCCGCCGTCAGCTTCTGGGAAAAGATGAAGAGCTCCAAGAGCGGTTCCGCGACTCCCGCCTTCCTCTCGACCCACCCCACGGATGAGGCTCGCATCGAGGAAATCAAGAAGTTCATCCCCGAAGCCATGAAATACTATCGCCGTTGAAAGGCCGTGTGCAACCCCCTCACCCCAAAAGGGCGAGGGGGACTTCCGAGAAGTCCCAAGCTCAGCTCAACGCAATGAAGTGACCGACAAAGTGTCGTCATTCCGGACTTGTTCCGGAATCCAGAGAATGGACTGGATGCGGACTTTCGTCGGCATGGCGAGATGAAAAAGGGTTTTTTATGGACTTGTACTGAGCTTCAATCGACGTAGTTGACAGACCCTTTCGGGGTCCGCTCTCCCAGGGTGAACCTGTTCTCGGCTGCCGCATGCCCTGCAATGACTGCGCACTGGACCACATAGCCCTCCGGGATGCCAGCTTCCAGCAACAGGTCACGATTCTTTTCCCCTTTTAAGGCCATCGTGGGCGAAACCAGATAGCACGATCCCAGCCCCAGACACGTCGCCTGAAGCAGCATGTTCTCCGCGGCGAGCGCCGTATTGACCGCGCTGAAAGGGGCATCTGCAGGACCGGAAAGCAGGATCAGCACGGGCGCACCATAAAGGGGCTGATATCCCGGAAGTGCTGCTCTCTCCTGCAAAAACTTGTTGCCCGAGTGAACCATGGCAGCAAGGGTGCGATCATTGATTCTTTGGCGTAGCACGGCGTTGCGAATGACCGAAATCTGAAGCGGCCCGGCATTGGGGGCCCACCGACCGGCCTCGACAATCTTTTCCAGACCCTCGGCCGCAACCGGCTTATCCAGGTAGGCTCTGACACTCTTCCTCTTGGCAATGGCGTCTGCAATCTCCATTCTCATCCTCCTCGATTTTTTCAGAAATGCTTGAGACTTTACCTCAAATCCGCTCAGGGAGCAACGGCAGGCAAAACACCGAAACACTTTTGTTGCCGGGGATTTATTGATCCAGGAGCATAAAGCCATGAATCTTTTCCCATCATTCCTCCATAATTTCCACATGGTTTTCCGTTATAGACACCAGCGTAACGAACGCCGATTCACCATGGGGGAGCCGATGCACCGAACGTCTCGGCACTCTTGCTTTTGTTCTGTGGATGAGTACGGTAGAGTGCGTGTTGTAAACCGTCCTCGTAACAGGCTGTTTCTCGGAAGTGCATGGGCATCGCAGATGGATAAGGAGGGCAGCAACATGAAAAGGTCACTTTTCGGAGCAATGGTTTTGGGGCTGGCAATGGTCGTGCCCATTCCAACACAGGCAGGATCGGTGGACATTTCCATCGTTCTGCCCCCGCCCGTCGGGTTTTCGGCACCCCCGGAGGTCGTTGTGATCCCTGGGACATATGCCTATTTTGTCCCAGGGATCGATGTGGACATCTTTTTCTATAATGGCTACTGGTGGCGGCCATGGCAGGGACGCTGGTATCGGTCACGGCACTATCAATCGGGATGGAATTACTACCGGGGCGTGCCGTCGTTTTACAGAGGGATCCCTCCAGGCTGGAGAAATGACTACGGTGCATATCGCTGGAAGGGATATCGATGGACTCCTCAGCGAGTACCCTATCACCAGCTGGAGCGCAACTGGAGTGGATGGCAAAGAAACAAGCATTGGGAAAAGCAACAAAAGTGGGGTGTGGACGGGTGGAATTCCAGGCCACCCTCCCAGAAGGAGCGTTGGCAAAACCAGCAAAGGGACACCCGACGAGCACCGGCTCAACAAATTCAGTTCGACTCGCAGGACCGACAAAAGGACAGGCAATGGGAAAACCCTGGGAATCGCGGCGGTGGAGGTGAAAAATCCCGGCCACATCCGCCGGAGAACCACCCGAATGGAGGGGGCAATTCCCAATTTCATGAGGGCAGAGGACATGGAAAGCATCCCTGAGAAGTCGTAACGAGGGAGAATGGAATTACCGCCGCGTTGGCCTTGCCCTCGACAAGGTCAACGCGTGGTCGGCGTGCGGGTGAAGTCCATCTCCGTGCTCCCGTCGCCGAAGAAGCTGATGAGCCGTTGAGCAATGGTCATCCTGCCCGCATGCTGGACTCGGATTTCCACCGGGAGCTCGACAGCTGCGGCGTCATGCACCTGGAAGTCCCATCGTGCACGCACCCAACGAAAGGGTCTTGACCAGCCCACCTCGGCATCGATGAAAGCACTTCCGGGAGTGGCAGTGGCCTCGACCCACGCATCCTTGACATAAGTCCCGGCGCCGGTGCTGCGTTGTACCCCGGCCACCTCCGCACCCGCGCGAACATCGACGCGTGCGCCGGCATTCTCCACCTCGAAATGGAACGACGCTGCAGCAGGCGTCCACCCGTCGTAGTCGTTGTAGCGTGTGCCGCGGATGATGGAACCAGCGCTGTAAGCCTGCATCTCGGGCTGCCGATTGGCGCTCAAAAGCGGCCAGTGAAGGTCGCCCGGATTGTAGACACTGAAGTGAGACACTCCGGGAGAGCCATTGGAGCGCTGAATCTGAACAGCACCAGGCGCCTGTTGCAGCGTGTGGGCGAGCTCATGGGCGATGAGGCGGCGACCTCCACTGTTTTCGGGCCGGTATTCGCCGGCGCCGAAGAAAACATGCCGGCCCACCGCGAAAGCCCGTGCATTCAAAACCCGACTGGCCTCGGCGGCTGTTGGATCGGTGTGCACCCGGACTTGGCTGAGGTCCCGCCCGAAACGGGGTTCAAAAAAGCGGCGAGCCGGCCCGCTCAGTGGTTGCCCCGGACCGCGCAGCACGCCAAGGGCAGTCAGGGGCGCGAACGTTTCCGAAGCACCGCCCGTCCCATTTCCAACCGCTGCAATGGGCGGTGATAACTGCCCCGCCTCCTCTGCCGGACAGGTGGGGCAATCCCCGCCCCTGATTGAACCTTCCCGCCACAGTGCCCGTCCCGGCATCCCCATGACCTCACCGGCGATACGGTCTGCCTCCTGCTCGTACCTGTCGCCGGGAGTATTGACCTTCAGCTTCGGCTGAAGATGACCTACAGCATTGGGATGCGCAGGCATTCGGGCAGAGTTGAGCCTCGCAGACAACGGTGAGATTGCCGTCGAACCGTCGTCCGTCTGTGTCTGATGGCGCGGCAACTGCCAGATCCCTTCATGGCCCACAAAGCGCTGTAAAGAAAAGATGGACCGTTTGGAACGGCTCTGCCCGGCAGGGGACACTCTGGACCTTGCGGGGCTCGGCACCCGGCTTTTTGGCACTTGATTGTCTTTCAGTGCAAAGGTACGCATGTTGGTGACCTCCTGTTCAGCCTATAATGCTGAAACTAATCCCGGTTCAATGCCCCTTCAAGGCAATGGAAGCGGCAATAAAACACAGCGGGGAGCATTTTGGCAGGTTCTATTTCTATATAATCCTCGCGAAAGGGAAAATCCTCAAAACTTCTCTACGTTTTCTCCACATTTTCCCCACATTCCTGCGCTATTTCAGGCAGCGGGAAGTGATTCTTTCCACCTCGTACCATCCCTCCTACGGAGAGCCGGGTGTTTTCCCCTTCTTGCCCGGCTCTCCACCCCTCCGAAACCCACAACCTCCTCTCCCTGTTGCGGTGGATGCTCCTCCACGGAGACAAGGAAGGCAGAAAGGCCTTCGCCTATTCCCTCATGGCCATGATGGCCCTGGGTGGGCTCGGCGCCGTGCCTCTCTACAAGATGCTTGCGTCTCTCATCCGGCAGCTCTTCGGAAGCGACATCCTGGAAACCGGCGTCCGGTCGGCATTGCCCGCTTTTGCGCGAGACATCGTGATGTACGGGGCTCCGTCCGTGGTGGGAA
>DAIQOB010000168.1:0-6299 GCA_036788075.1 Syntrophobacteraceae bacterium | reverse complement strand
TCGAATGAATTGAATTTTAACTCAAGGAGATTTCATGTCCGCACACGCTCAAGATCATCTGTTCTCGAATCCTCTTCCCGCCGGTTTGGGGGCTCTGGCCATAGCATGTTTCGGTTTTGGAGCCATCATGTCAGGTCTGGTCACACATGACGCGGCGCCGATCCTGGCTGCCTGGCTCGTCGGCGGTTTTTTCGTACAGCTCGTCGTTGCCATCATTGAATTCAGAGACAAAAATCTGCCGGGCGCCAACGTATTCCTCGTTTTCTCCTGCATCTTCATGCTGACGGGAGCCATCAGCAACGGCGCCAAGTACTTCCTGCACCATGCCGGTATGACTTTCGATCCCGCCATCGAAGGGTGGCTGTGGCTGGCGACATCGCTTTGGATCTTCATTATGCTCCCATGCTTTTTGAAAAGTCCCAAGATCCTCTTCATCCTGGGTTTTCTTCTTTGCATTGCACTGGCCTGCCTCGTCTCTCTGAATTTTGGATTGAAACTGGCCATACTCAGGCAGATCTGCTCCCTGTGCCTGTTTGGTGCCGGAATCCTCGCCATCTATCTGGCGGGGGCGCTCTCTCTAAACTTGCACTTTGGCAAGCAGGTCCTGCCCTTATCAACGCCTTTCATAAAGTAGGCTGATTCTTCGACGTTTAGCTGGGCCTGGTTGGCAGAAGGATGGTGATGTTGGCTGAGACCGCAGGACAAGGGAAGCGAACTCCAAGGATCGATTTCCATATCCATCCGGGTATATGTGCTTTCATGCAGCCTTGGGTGGTCGAATGGTACAATCGGAACCTTCCGGTAAAGTTTGATGAATTCATTGAACAATACAAGGATCCTGGATTTTTTGAAGAATTTTTGACCCGTGAGGGTGTCGATTATGCCTGTGTTCTCGTGGAACAATCCTACGTCACAACCGGGGTCACCACCAACGACCAAGTGAGGGATTATTGCCGGGGGCGGCGTCGCCTGATTCCCTTCTGCGACGTCAACCCCGCCCTCTATGCCAGGCCGGGCGAGGAACTGAGGAGGTTGGTCGAAGAGGACGGTTTTCTCGGGGTAAAGCTCTACCCGACCTACCAGCATTTTTACCTCAATGAGTCGCGCATCTACCCCATCTACCAGGCCGCCCGGGACCTGGGCATCCCCGTCTTGATTCACACGGGCTCTTCGGTGTTTCGGGGGGCGCGACTGAAGTACGGCGACCCCCTGCCCCTGGACGATGTCGCAGTGGATTTTCCCGACCTCCCCCTCATCATGGCACATTCGGGGCGAGGTTTTTGGTACGACCGGGCTTTTTTCCTATCCAGGCTGCATGAAAACGTTTACATGGAAGTTTCAGGCCTGCCCCCGGCCCGCCTGCTGGATTATTTCCCCGAACTCCCCCGAAATACTCGGAAGGTGGTCTTCGGGAGTGACTGGCCGGGAATGTTTTATATCAAGCGTAATATGGAAGCCATTGCCGCGCTTCCGCTGGATGCCGAGTCGGTGGACAATATTCTCGGCGGCAATGCAGCACGAATTCTTAAACTGGAGGGATATCAATGAGCATTAAGACAATCGGAGTGGTGGGTGCAGGAGCCATGGGAACAGGGATTGCACATGTTGCGGCCATGGCGGGATATAATGTGGTTTTGCGCGACATCGACATGGCCTACGTGGACAATTCCTTGAAAAACATGGACAAGTTCATGGCCAAGTCCGTGGAAAAGGGCAAAATGACCGAGGAGCAGCGCCAGGCTACCCTGGGTCGCATCAAGAAAACCGTCGTGCTGGACGACTTCGCCGATGTGGATTTCGTCATCGAGGTTGTCATCGAGAACATGGACCTCAAAAAGGAAGTGTTCCAGGCCCTCGACAAGCTCTGCCGCCCTGAGGTCATCCTGGCCAGCAACACCTCGTCCATGTCCATCACCGCCATTGCCGCCTGCACAAGCAGACCGGACAAGGTCTGCGGCATGCATTTCTTCAACCCCGCACAGATCATGCGGTTGGTGGAGGTTATCCGGGGACTGCAAACATCCGATGAAACCGTCGCCGCGGCAAAAACTCTGGCCGAGTCCTTCGGCAAGAAGGCCATCGAGGTCAAGAAGGATTCTCCGGGCTTTGTCGTGAACCGCATCATGATTCCTCAGTTCATCGAAGCCTGCCGCCTTTATGAAGAGGGGGTGGCCTCCATCGAAGACATCGACACCGCCGTCAAACTGGGGCTCAATTATCCCATGGGTCCTTTCGAGCTCATGGACTATACTGGGATCGACATCAGCTATTTCGTCATGGAGTATTTTGCGGACGAACTGCGAAACAACCAGTATGCGGCGCCTCAAGTCATCAAACAGATGGTCCGGGCCAACAAGCTGGGCAAGAAGACCGGCGGTGGGTTCTATTCCAAGTAGCCGGCACGTATTGAGTCTTTCATGCAAAACACACTCTCATTTCCATGAAAAATAGAGTGTTCGACGAGAGGAAAACCAATGTCGCAGTTGCCAAAAGGGGGCAGTTTTCTCATTCAGCCGACAGACCCCCAAAGCGTGTTCACGCCTGAAGACTTTGCTGAAGAGCACCGGATGATCGAACAGACGGTCACCAAATTTGTGGCCGACAGGATTCTAACCAGAATTGAAGAGCTGGAATCCCAGAAAGAGGGGCTGATCCGGGAGCTCCTGGAGGAAGCAGGCGAGCTGGGGCTTCTGGGCGCTGAAGTGCCTGAGCAGTATAATGGCTTCGAGATGGACAAGATCAGCTCCACCGTTATCGCTGAAGGCATGGGCAGGGCGGGCTCCTTTGCCATGACCCATGGAGGCCAGGTGGGTATCGGCAGTCTGCCCATCGTGTTTTTTGGAAATCACGAGCAAAAGACAAAATACCTTCCCGGCATTGTCACGGGTGAGAGCGTCGGTGCCTACGCCCTGACGGAACCGGGTGCCGGCTCTGATGCGCTTTCGGCCAAGACCAAAGCCGTGCTCAGCCCGGACGGGAAACACTACATCTTGAACGGCGCCAAGCAGTTCATCACCAATGCCGGTATGGCGGACATTTTCATCGTGTACGCCAAGATTGACGGCGACAAGTTCAGCGCGTTCATCGTGGAAGGGGGTTCCGAAGGGTTGACCACGGGGCTCGAAGAGAAAAAAATGGGAATCAAGGGCTCTTCCACCCGGACGGTCTACTTCGAGGATGTGAAGGTTCCCGTTGAAAATCTGCTTTTCGAAATCGGGCGCGGGCATGTCGTCGCCTTCAATATTTTGAACATGGGCCGTTACAAGCTTGCGGCCAATTCCGTGGGACAGGCAAAGTTCGCTCTGGAGCTTTCGGCCGGCTATGCCAATGAACGCAAACAGTTCGGGGTTCCCATTGCTCAGTTCGGCATGATCAAGGAAAAACTGGCCGAGATGGCAATCCAGATCTATGCCGCCGAAAGCATGGTGTACCGGACCGGTGGCTTGCTGGAAGACATCATGCACAGCCTCGACACGAGTGGGCCGGAGGGGGGGCGTGTGGCAGCGAAGGGGATCGAAGAATATGCCCTGGAGTGCTCCCTCAACAAGGTTTTTGCCACCGAAGTCACGTCCTTTGCGGTGGATGAAGGCGTGCAGATTCATGGCGGGTACGGGTTCATATCGGAGTATCCCATCGAAAGACTCTATCGCGATGCACGCATTTTCAGGATCTTCGAAGGAACCAATGAAATCAATCGCGTTCTTATTCCCACTCTGCTTGTCCGCAAGGCCGGCAAGGGAGACCTTCCCCTGCTGGAAGCCGCCAAAGAGATCAAGACACGTTTGACATCCGGCATGCCCGCCCGGGAAAGCGTCGAAGACCTGGTGCAGGCCTCCAAGGACCTTTTCCTGTTTGTTATGGGCCTTGCCTGGGAGAAAGCAGGCGAAAAACTGCTGAAGCAGCAGGAAATTCTGGCTCGTCTCGCGGATATGGTCATCACGGCATTCGCCATGGAATGCTCATGGCTGCGGGCCCAGAAGGCCATGGGACGGGAAAGCGAAGCCTTGGCCAGGCGCAAAATGAACATGGCCAGGGCCTTTATCTATTCGAGACTTCCGCGGCTTGGATTGCTTGCCGGCGAAGTCGTTGCGGCCCTCTGCAGCGGCCAGGAGGCGAAGACCTTGATGGCCGACCTGTCCAAGCTGATGCAATACGCTCCCGATGATGTCATAGCATTGAAGCAGGAAGTCGCCGCAAGCATATCCGAAGTCGGCAAATACGTCGTATAGGGGTATTCTTGGGGTTTTGTCCCGACACGGCTGATGGAGCGTGACGCAGCGCGAAACGGCGCAGTTCGTGCAAAACCCCCGATGCCTGGTTGAACAACTCGATCTTATGGAGGTATTTGGTAATGTTGAAAAAAGCGTACATCCCCTTCAGAGGTTACTACTCCACACCGTTTGCTCGCTGGCAGGGGAGCATGGCCAATGAGAACGCCATTGTGCTGGGGGCGGAGACAGCTGGTCGATGGCTGGCAGGAAAGAACTGGGATCCCAAAATCTTCGATTATCTCTTTCTTGGGATAACGATCGGCCAGCACCGCTGGTTTTACGGAAGCACCTGGGCCGCAGCCCTCATGGGAGCGACCGGCACTCCCGGTATGACCATCAGCCAGGCCTGCACCACCTCCGTCACCTGCATCTACCAGGCCGCTGTAGGTGTCGAGACGGGATTGTACCAGAATCCCTTCTGCCTCATGGCCGACCGATGCTCCAACGGCCCTCACACCGTCTGGCCCAACCCTTCGGGCCCCGGCGGCGAAGTCATTTCCGAGAACTGGATGATGGACAACTTCGGCTATGACCCCAACGCCAAAAACGCCATGATTCAAACTGCGGAGAACGTGGCCGCTGAAAGCGGATGCACTCGCGAGGAAGCCGACGCTGTCGCTCTGCGCCGTTACGAGCAGTACCTGATGGGCATGGCCAATGACCGTGAATTTCAGAAGCGCTATATGTTCCCTGCGGAAGTCAAGGTTTCCAAAAAGAAGACGGTCCTCGTGGAAACCGATGAAGGGATCACGCCTACGACAAAAGACGGGCTGACAGGTCTCAAACCGGTGGTGCCCGGCGGTATTCATACCTTCGGCGCCCAGACTCACCCCGCCGATGGAAACTGCGGCATTGTCGTCACATCGCGCGAAAAGGCCAAAGAGCTCAGCGCAGATTCATCCGTGGAAATCCAGGTGGTTTCCTACGGCTTCGCCAGGGCCAAAAAGGGTTTCATGGCCATGGCCCCGGTTCCAGCCGCGCAGATGGCCCTGGACAAGGCCGGCCTCAGCATCAAGGACATGAAGGTCATCAAGACCCACAATCCCTTTGCAGCCAACGATCTCTATATGTCCAAAGCGATGGACATCGATGTCATGAGCTTCAACAACTATGGCAGCTCTTTGATTTACGGCCATCCCCAGGGACCAACTGCCGGGCGATGCGTCATCGAAGGCATCGAGGAAGCGGTACAGCTGGGCGGCGGTTACCTTCTCTTTGCAGGGTGCGCAGCGGGCGACACCGGAGCGGGTCTTGTATTGAAAATCAACTGACCTGACATAAGATCGTTTCCAAAGAGGCCCGGTGTAAAAACCGGGCTTTTTTATTTCCTGCCCGAATTCAGCGCACCCATGAATTCCCCTCTTCACGTGACCTTCCGAAGAGGCTGCCGTTTTAGCCTCACGATTTCTTGACGTGATTACCTTCAGATGGTAGTTTCACGTCTCACACTCCTGGAGAGAGCATGACAACCTCACTTGCTCCCTCGGAATGAGTCACCAAAACCGAGAGACGTATTGCGGCGCCGGGAGTCTTCCATGGAGCCCACCACGGCCAGGGCGGATTGGCCGAGGTGGAGTAGGCTGCGATGACGCGCTGCGGGGAAGATCTCCCCGTTCAGTTTTTTTCGGCGAGGTTCAATGAAGAAAGTGGCAACTGGAAAAAAAACCACTGACAGTGAAAGAACAACCGAGAGCGCCCAACAGTCTGAAGGCGCGGCTCCAGCCGTTCCCAAAAGGGTCAAGTTCGAAGTCTTTGGCGAAGAGATGTTGGAGAAGGAAGTCAAGCTCAGCGGCAACAGCGGGAGGGTTTACCTTCCTCCCGACTGGGTTGGCCATCAGGTGAAAATCATACGGATTGACTGAAATGGCTTGGGGGAAAAATGGTTTCAGTGGGTGAGGATGTTTCCATCAGAAGGATGAATGCAGACGATGCCGAAGCAGTCTGCGACATTTACGGCAAAATCACCAAAGAACTCGTAGAGTCCGACTTCAAGAGGTTGCTGGAAGAGCATACCGAGAAGGAGGGCCC
>DAIQOB010000167.1:0-6313 GCA_036788075.1 Syntrophobacteraceae bacterium | reverse complement strand
ACGCCCCCCTTTCAGATCGAAGACGACCTGGACGTCAACGAAAACACCCGGTTGCGCTATCGCTACCTCGATCTGCGCCGGCCCAAAATCCTGCGCAACCTGCTCCTGCGGCACCGGGCGGCCCAACTGACCCGAAATTACTTCAGCTCCCAGGGGTTCCTGGAAGTCGAGACCCCCGTGCTCACCAAGAGCACCCCCGAAGGCGCCAGGGACTACCTCGTCCCCAGCCGCGTCAATGCCGGAAAATTCTACGCCCTGCCCCAGTCTCCCCAGATTTTCAAACAGCTCCTCATGGTGGCGGGCTTCGAACGCTATTTTCAGATCGTCAAGTGCTTCCGGGATGAAGACCTGCGGGCCGACCGCCAGCCGGAATTCACGCAGCTGGATCTTGAAATGTCCTTCCTGGGCGAAGAAAAAATCCAGGAGCTCATGGAAGGCTGGATGGCCCTGTTGTTCAAAGAGCTGATGGGGATAGAGCTGCAGATTCCCTTTCCGCGCATACCCTACGCCGAAGCCATGGACTTCTACGGCACGGATAGACCCGACACGCGATTCGGGTTACAGTTGATCAACGTCACGGACATCATGGCGGCATCGGAAGCAAGGGTATTCAAGCAGGCGGTTGAGCGAGGCGGCCTGGTCAAAGCGGTTCGCCTGCCCGGCGGCAGCACTCTTTCCCGCAAGGAACTGGACGACCTCATCGAATACGTGAAGATCTTCGGCGCCCAGGGGATGGCGTGGATCAAGATATTGCCTGACGGCTGGCAGTCCCCCATCGCCAAGTTTCTGTCGGACGACGTGCGTGCGCAGCTCACAGCCAGGGCGAAGTTGGAAACGGGCGATATCATCTTCTTTGTGGCGGACCAGAGCAAGGTGGTTCACGACGCCCTGGGAAACCTGCGGGTGCGTTTGGCCAATCAGATGAACCTCGTGGAGCCCGGCACGTTCAATTTCCTGTGGGTGACTCATTTTCCCCTGCTGGAATGGGATCATGAAGAGAAACGTTACACTTCCGTACACCATCCCTTCACGTCCCCCCTGGAGGAGGACCTCCCTCTGCTGGAGGAAGCGCCCGAGAAGGTGCGCAGTCGGGCCTACGACCTGGTCCTCAATGGAACCGAAGTCGGCGGGGGCAGTATCCGTATCCACCAGCAGGATCTCCAGGAAAGGATTTTCAACGCCCTGGGGATCTCTTCGGAGGATGCACAGGAAAAGTTCGGCTTTCTGCTGGAAGCCCTTCAATACGGTGCACCGCCCCACGGCGGCATTGCTTTCGGCATGGACCGCCTTATCATGCTTTTGAGTGGCAGCGCTTCCATCCGGGACGTCATCGCATTCCCGAAAACTCAAAAAGCAACATGTTTGATGAGCGGAGCCCCTTCGGAGGCGGACATTCGACAGCTTCTGGAGCTCTGCATCAAAGTGGAAAGCCAGCAAAGGAGCTAATCCCATGGCTCGGTGGAACAGTAAGAAGAGGGTTTTGGATCACGAACATTCCAGGTTCTGGCGGCATCACCTGGTGGATATCCCCGAACCGAATCTCATGCGGGAGATCTTTCCTTATGAGGAGGTGCCCCGCATCGACTTCGATCACATGCTCGTCCCCATCGATCCGGCCGAAGACATGTTCATCACGGACACGACCTTTCGAGACGGCCAGCAGGCCCGCCCCCCCTATACGGTCAAGCAGATTGAAAAGATCTTCGACCTGCTGCATCGCCTCTCGGGACCCAATGGAGTCATCCGACAGTCCGAATTTTTCCTGTATACCGAAAAAGATCGCGAGGCCCTGGAGCTCTGCATGTCCAAGGGATACCGGTACCCCGAGATTACGGGGTGGATTCGCGCCGTAGAGGAAGACCTGAAGCTCGTGGCTGATTTCGGGATGAAGGAAACGGGAATTCTGACATCCGTTTCCGACTATCATATCTTCCTGAAGCTCAACCTCGACCGCAAGACCGCCCTGAAGAAGTACGTGAACATCGCTCGGGCGGCTTTGGACAAAGGGATCGCCCCGCGCTGTCATTTCGAAGACGTGACGCGGGCCGACATTTACGGCTTCTGCGTTCCTCTGGCCATTGAACTGATGCAGCTGGCGCAGGAAAGCGGCATCCCCATCAAGATCCGCCTCTGCGACACGCTGGGGTTCGGCATCAGCTATCCCGGTTCCGCCCTCCCCCGCAGTGTGCCGCGGCTCATCCGAACCTTTATCGAAGATGCCGGAGTCCCCGGGCACCTGCTCGAATGGCACGGCCACAACGACTTCCACAAGGTGCTCACCAACGCCGCCACAGCGTGGCTCTATGGGTGCTCGGGCGCCAACGGCACCCTCCTGGGCTTCGGCGAGCGCACGGGGAACGCCCCCATCGAAGGGCTCCTGGTGGAATACATCGGACTGAGGGGATCCAGCGACGGAATCGATATGACCGCCATCACCGATATGGCCGAATACTTTCAGTCGGAGCTGGGGTACCGCATTCCGCCCAATTATCCCTTCGCAGGCGAGGAATTCAACGCCACACGGGCGGGCATCCATGCAGACGGACTGGTCAAGCACGAAGAGATTTACAACATCTTCGATACGCACAAACTGCTGAGACGGCCCATCAGCATCATCATCACGGACAAATCGGGGGTGGCCAGCGTGGCCTACTGGGTGAACACCCGGCTGCACCTGGAAGGGGAGCGCCGTCTCGACAAGCGGCATCCGGGCATTGTGAAAATCCACAAGCGGGTCATGCATGAATACGAGCAGGGAAGAAACACTTCCATTTCCACGGAGGAACTCGAGCGTTGGGCCCGGCGATACCTGCCCGAATACTTCGTGAGCGAATTCGACCGGCTGAAGCTGAAGGCCTATGCCCTGGCGGCTCACCTTGTGGAGGAAGTCGTCGAGAACGAGTCCATCAAGAGCATGGACCCCGCGCGCCAGGAGCCCATCCTGCAGACACTCCTGGATCTCAATCCCTTCATCCAGTACATCTACATCACCGACCGCGAGGGGCTCAAGATCACGCGCAACATCACGCACATCGTGGACAAGTCCAAGTATGAAAGCGCCAGGGTCGGCGAGGATCTTTCCGACCGCCCATGGTTCATCCAGCCCATGAAAGACGGGAAGGTCCACGTGACGGACTTTTACACATCCCGCTACACGGGAGCCCTCTGCATTACGGTTTCCGCGCCCATCACCAACGAATACGAGGAAATCGTCGGGATCCTGGGGATTGACCTCCGCTTCGAGGACCTGGCAAAAATGGAGGAAGACGAGGCTGTTTGACAGGGCGTTCCAAAGGCCGGCAGACATGAGGCCTGCGAAAGACCACCAGGAGTGAGGTGTCTCTGTGAGAACTTCCGTGAAGAGCTGCGGCTGGATATGGCTGGTTTTCATCATCCTTCTGGCGAGTTGCGCCGAACGTCCTCCAACCCCTCCGCCGGCACCCTACTCCACACAGAACATTCGGACTCAGAGGCCCTACCAGATCAAGGGCATTTGGTACTACCCCATTCCTTCGGCCGACGGGTACGTGGAGGAAGGGATCGCCAGCTGGTACGGAAAAGACTTTCACGGCAAAGCAACCTCCTGCGGCGAGACCTACAACATGTACGCGCCGTCGGCCGCCCATAAAACTCTGCCGCTGGGGACCTATGTGAAGGTGACTTCCCTGGAAACCGGCCGCTCCGTCATCGTGCGGGTGAACGACCGCGGTCCGTTTGTATCGGGGCGGATCATCGATCTTTCCTACAAGGCGGCCCAGGATCTGGGGAGCTCGCAGCAGGGGATTGCCAGGGTTCGCGTGGAGGCGGTCCAGGTGGCTTCCGAGGAGCACATGGGCAGCAGTACGGTGTGGAAGGTGGAGCCCACGCCGTCATTCCGATACGGTAATTTTATGATCCAGATCGGGTCGTTCAAGGACCAGACCAACGCCTACCGCCTGAGAGACAAGATGCAGAAAGGCGTCCAGGGGATCCAGGTCTTTCCGGCGGGCGCCGGTGAGGAACAATTCTACCGGGTCCAGGTGGGAGCCTACCAGGATCTGATGCTCGCTCAACGCGAAATGGAACGGCTGCGCCAGAACGGCTTCAAAGACGCCTTTGTCGTGGCCATGGAGGGCAATTAGCGTGCTCATGGTGATTCCGTATCCTTCTCGGGAAGCCGAGGAGAGACTGAAACATATCGCAACCCGCAGGCTGGGGGCCGACCCTTCCCTGGAAAAGCGGGTCCTGGAGATTCTGGAGGCCGTGAAACGAGAGGGGGATAATGCCCTCCTCCGGTACACGCGGCAATTTGACGCTCCCGACATGGACCAGGCCGGTATGTCCGTGGAGGAGGACGAAATTCGCGCGGCTTACGATGCTGTGGACTCCAATTTTCTGGAAATCCTCCGAACGGCCATGGCCAACATCGAAGCATTTCATCGACAGCAACTCCATCCCTCCCATTTTTCCACCAGGCCCGACGGAAGCTTCACGGGACAGATGGTGCGCCCCGTTGCGGCTGCCGGCCTCTACATCCCGGGGGGCAAAGGCGGGGAAACGCCCCTCATTTCCTCCGTCCTCATGAACGGCATCCCGGCACGACTGGCGGGCGTGAAAGACCTGGCCCTGGCCACCCCTCCGCGGAAGGACGGCAGCATCAATCCCCATCTCCTGGTGGCAGCCAGGGAAGTGGGTGCCACGCGCATCCACAAGATGGGCAGCGCATGGGCCATTGCCGCCCTGGCTTACGGAACCGAATCCGTATCTAAAGTCGATGTCATTGTAGGACCGGGCAACATTTATGTGGCTCTCTCCAAAAAACTGGTTTCGGGTGAGGTCGGCATCGACCTTTTGGCAGGCCCCAGCGAGATTCTGGTCATCGCCGATGGGCAGGCCCGGCCCGAGTACATCGCGGCAGACCTGCTCAGCCAGGCTGAACACGATCCGCTGGCCGCTGCTCTGCTCATCTCGACGGATGCAGCTTCAGCACGGCGTGTGGAAGAGTGCCTCCGCCAACAGTTGGAAAGACTCCCCCGACGCGACATTGCCGTCGCGGCACTGGAGCGGTATGGAGCCATTTTTCTCGTGGAAACGTTGGACATGGCCCTGCAGCTCTCCAACCGTATTGCCCCCGAGCACCTGGAGCTCCAGGTGCAGGATCCCTGGTCCTGCCTGGGAAAAATCGAGCACGCCGGAGCCGTCTTCATGGGAGAATCGACCCCCGAGGCGGTGGGTGACTACTTCGCCGGGCCCAACCATGTCCTGCCGACTGCGGGAACGGCGCGTTTCGCGTCTGCCCTGGGGGTGGAAAACTTCCTCAAGCGGACGAGCGTCATTTCCTATTCCCGAGAGGCACTGGAGCGCGACGGCGCATCCATCATCCGCCTTGCGGAGCTCGAGGGGCTGGGGGCTCACGCCGCGTCCGTGCGCGTGCGGCTGACGGGGAGTCCCTGACGTGTCATTGCCTCCACCGCCCTCAGAAGTTATTCCGGTGTATTTTCTTCAATCCATTGGAGATATTCAGGAAGTCCTGCGGTCAGAGGGATGGCGATGATCTCGGGGACTTCGTAGCTGTGGAGCTCCCGAACGCGCCTCTGAAGAGCCTCAAAGCGGGAAGAACGGGTTTTCATGACAAGGAGAAACTCTTCGTCGTCGCACACCTCCCCTTTCCATCGATAGATCGAACGGATGCGAGGAACAATGTTCGCACAGGCCACCAACCCTTCTTCCACCAGGGTGTGGGCTATTTTGGAGGCCTCGCTTTCACGGCCGACTGTCACGAAGATCACCGAGAAGTCCGTCATCGTCCAATCTCTCCTCTTGAATTGCAGAAAGTGAGCAAGGGCCGCCCCCGCAGGTCTTCAACCCAACGCTGTTGCCTTAACGTCATCCTGGTGAAAACCGGCGTCCAGAAAGTCTTCATTTTCCTGGATTCCGGCTTTTGCCGGAATGACAAACGCTGGTTAAGTCAATAACATCGGTCCTTGAAACAGGGGGCTCGGAACCTCTTCAAGACCGACACTTCTTGATTTCCAACTGGAAAAAAATTATAAATATTCCGCCATTTGAGGTCAATGCAGCCGCTTTGCAGCTGGAAGGCCCTACGCTTCGAGTTCAGGAAGACCGGGCGTGATCCTCAGATCTTTCATCCCCAAATTCCATCGCTAAAGACTAATATTACGTCAAAGTGGTTCTGCCGGGCAAGACAACACCCCCTGCCCGCCTCAAGGGGGGAATCAAAGGGGCATACCCCGCGGAACAAAACTGACAGAGCACCAGGCAACACAGGTTACAAGAGGGCTTCATGGAAAACAAGAGGCGGATTCTTATCGCG
>DAIQOB010000166.1:0-6323 GCA_036788075.1 Syntrophobacteraceae bacterium | reverse complement strand
CACATCCCGATGTTGATCAGGATGGAAATGCCGAACAGGTATCTCAGGTCCGTGCGGACCTTCTTGATGAAAAAGGCCAGCGGCACAACGGCATTAAAGAGGACCATGATCCAGAATTCCAGGGCATAATGGCCCACGGCTCTCCAGATAAAGGTGTCTCTTTCGGCGACATTGCCGCTGTACTGGGCCATGAAGTATTCCACGCCGTAGGCGTATCCCACGATGAGGCCCGTAAAAATGATGGTCTTGGCAATGTTTTCCAGGATTTTCAGGGTGATGAGGTGCTCGAATTTGAAGATGCGCCGCAGCGGGATGAGGAGGGTGAGCACCATGGCCAGGCCGGAGTGAATGGCCCCCGCGACAAAGTAAGGCGCGAAGATGGTGCTGTGCCAACCCGGAACGATGGAAAGCGCAAAGTCCCAGGAAACGACGCTGTGAACGGAAATGACCAGAGGCGTGGCCAGTGCGGCAAAAAGCAGGTAGGCCGTGCCATAGTGATTCCACTGTCGATGGGTGCCGAGCCAGCCCAGGGAGAAAAATCCGTAGATCTTGCGCCGAAGGCCCGTGGAACTGTCCCGTACGACGGCGAGGTCCGGAATGAGCCCAGTAAACCAGAACAGGGCACTGACCGTCAGATACGTGGAAATGGCGATGACATCGAACACGAGGGGCGACTGAAAATTGGGCCAGAGATTGCGCTGGTTGGGATAGGGCAGGATCCAGTAGACAATCCACACCCTCCCGAGATGGATGAAGGGAAAAAGTCCCGCGACGGATACGGCGAATACCGTCATGGCTTCGGCGCTCCGTGCGATGGCCGTGCGCCAGGGCGCCCGGAAGAGGTAGAGGATGGCGGAAATGAGGGTGCCCGAGTGCGCGATACCGACCCAGAAGACAAAATTGATGAGATAGGTTCCCCAGAAGACCGGGAGGTTGATGCCGGCGCTCCCGAGTCCCGTGGCGATCTGATAGGCCCAGCACGAAGCGCCCAAAAGCACTCCCGCAAAGGCGAGGGCCAGCAGCACGTAATACCGTCGCCCCGGAGGGGACATGTTGCGCAAAATGTCTTCGTTGAAACGGCTGTAACTGATGGTTTCCATGGGCAGACCGCTATGCCTTTAAGGGTTCCTGGGTCAGTTTCTTGAGGTAAAATACCGCCGGCTTGGTGTTCAAATGCTCCAGCGCCTGATAGGCCCGGTGATCCTGGATGAGCCGTGATACCCGGCTTTCAGGGTCCATGAGGTTCCCAAATACAATGGCGTCGGCAGGGCAGGTCTGTGCACAGGCCGTTGTGAACTCTCCGTCCTGAACTTTCCTCCCCTGGTCTTTGGCATGGAACTTCGCTTCAATGATCCGCTGCACGCAGAAAGAGCATTTTTCCATGACCCCCTTCTGCCGCACCGTCACATCGGGGTTGAGCTGCCAGTTCAAGGGCTCGGGGCGTGTGAACGTGAACCAGTTGAAACGGCGCACCTTGTACGGGCAGTTTTGGGCGCAGAAGCGCGTGCCGATGCAGCGGTTGTACACCTGGTTGTTCAGGCCTTCCTTACTGTGGTGGGGGGCATACACCGGGCAGACGGATTCGCAGGGGGCATTGTCGCAGTGCATGCAGGGCATGGGGAGAAAGCGGATGCCGTCCGCGTCCGGCTCGAAATAACGCTGAATACGAAGCCAGGACATTTCACGGCCCTTGAGGATCTGGTCCCGGCCGACGACGGCCACGTTGTTTTCGGCATAACACGCCACCACGCATGCGCCGCAGCCGATGCATCGGTCCAGGTCGATCACCATGCCCCAGCGATAGTCCACATGGTCATGGGGTGGATAGAAGTCCTTGGTTGGGTCGTAGCCTTCGGGCAAAGGCAGGTAGAGATGCGGTTTCGCTCCAGCTGCTATCCCTTCGCGGTATGCCTCCAGCGTCAACGTTCGGGCCATCTCCCTGTCGTGCTGGAAAAGACTCCCGTCCACGTGGGCCATGGGAATGCGCCGTCCCAGCTTCTCCACGGTCACCTTGAACTCCGGGCGAAGCAGGCCGTTGGAAGTCGGGTCGATGTCCGACGGCAGCAATCCCATGGGGTTTCCGTATTCTGCCGTGGCGAAACGCCCGTAATGGCTGTGTCCCTGTCCGATGGGTACCGCCAGTGTATCGGGCGGCACCGTCGGCAGGGGGAATGCCGGCGCCTCGATGCTGCCATAGGGGGAGCGGATGAGCACCAGGTCCCCTTTGCCCAGGTCCAGGGACCGTGCCGTATCGGGGTGCATTTCCACCCATCCGCCCCAGGTGATCTGGGAAATGGGATCCGGGATCTCTTGAAGCCAGGGCCGATTGGCTCCCCTGCCGTCAAAGTATTGTACCGTGGGAAAAGCCGTGAAATGAAATTCCTTTTTGTCCCTTTTCCCAAGTTCCACAGGCGGGAATGAAAATTTGGAAGGACGCACCGGGTTCCCCGAGGCTTCTCCTTTACTTTCTTCCCAAATTCCGCCCCTTTTCACCGCTTCCTGCCAGAAGTTTTCCGGAGGAACGCCCGGAGCCAGTTCCTGCCCCTTCAACTGCCAGGCGTTCCGAAGGATGTGGTAAAAGCTCTCGGCCGGAAAACGGTCCTGCCCCTTGAGTTGCCTGCCTGCCGCCAGGAGGATGTCCCCCAGATGCCTCGAATCGAACAGCGGACCCATGACGGGCTGCATGATCCCTGTGACGCCCTTCCTGGGTGAATAATCTCCCCAGGATTCCAGCGGGCTGTGAGCGGGAAGGATGAGGTGAGCGCTCCGGGTTGTTTCATCCATGACAGGCGAGAAGCTGACCACGAGGGGGACCTTATGAAGACTTTTCTGAAAATTCCAGGATGGGGGAAGAGAAAACACTGGATTTGCTTGAAAAAGCAGCACAGCATCCACTTTGCCGTTCTGCATTTTTTCCGACAGCTCCTGCATGCGGGCAGTGGAATCGACCTGGCTCAGCTCCGAAAGGCTCTGGAAGTCAATGGTCCTCCTGGACCCGGGATGGAGGGCGCACAACAGGCCGGCCGCTGCAGCCGTTTCGGTCGCTCGGGGGCTGGAAAAGGAAAGCCCGTCGGCCAGGGCCAGGGGGCGTTCCGCCTGGGCAAACTGTAGGGCCATCCGGCGCAGGGTCTCCTCCGAGACTCCCGATCCGGCCGCAATGGCTTCCAGGGTAAGGCCCCTCACCAGCGAAGCAACGGATTTTTTTTGCTCGGCGGAAATATTTTGAAGAAGGCCCTCTTCCGTCAGGACCATCAGCATGCCCGCCGCCACGAGGAATTCATCGCCGGGCGCTGCCTGAATCCAGAGGTCGGCATTGGCGGCGGTCAAGGACATGCGGGGCCCTACATAGAGAAAGCGGTTTTTCCCCTGGTTGTGGGGTGTCCGGAACGTGGCAAACTGCCGGGCATATTCGACATTGGAGAGCCATGTCTCCAGGAAGCCCGCCCCGAAGGAGAGGAGGAAGTCCGCCTGATCCAGGCGGTAGGAAGGAATCCCTTCTGTACCGAAAACCATGGCGTTGGCTCGGCGCAACGGTTCATAAGCGAAGGGCTCGTAGAGGATGTGCTCGCGGGACCTCATTTCTCCGAGCCAGTAGGCGATGAAATCCTTCAGTGTGCCCGATACCAGATCGGACACCACCACGATACGGTCCTTTTTCCCTCGATCCAGGATTCCGCCAAGTCCCTGGGTCAGAATTGCCATCCCTTCTTCCCAGGAGATGGGGACCGGCTCACCGGATGCCGTCATTTTATGGGGGCCGGAAAACCGATCGGGGTTGTAAAGCCCGTGCAAAGAGGCCTGGCCCCGCGAGCAGAGCTTCCCGGCATTGATGGGATGAAGGGGATTACCCTCCACCTTGATGACGTGTCCATCCCGGTTCTTGGCCAATATACCGCAGCCTGCCGGACATTCCCTGCATGTGGTGGCATACCAGGTGGGCTGGCCGGGAATGATGTCGTCTGTCGGAACGATGTAAGGAATCAACGTCCGGCCGGACTCGGACGAACAGCCCACCAGGGCGGTTGTTCCTGCCAGACCCATAATCCTTAAAAAATCCCGCCGATTGCAACCTGCCATCATAAACTTACCGTCCCAATGGTGAGCACACCCATGCCGGATCGATCAGGCATCCTTGCCCTGTGCTGAGAAGCCTGGCGCAACAAAACTGGGGGATTGTCGTGATTGTCATCGAGTGCAGCAAAAAAGCCGACGGCCAGCCTGGCGAGCAAACCCCCTGCTGCGATTTTAGTGCAGCTCCAATACCATCCCGCTCGTGCGAGCAAAACAGCCTCTTGAAGTGCGTTGGAGAAGTTGAGCCGTATTTTGAATGAAGACGCTCAATACGCTATCGATAATAGAAGAACTGAGAAATAAATACAAACCTAATTTCAAGATACATATAACATCTTGAAATATTATAAAAAGTGGACAAAATTTTTTCTCCATTTATAATGGAACGCGGTTTCGTAGTCGGGATACCGAACCGGAAGTCCCCGGGAAACAGCGGTGCCGTATCCCTGAGAGGCTGTTTAAAAATTCCCCCCTTGTATGTTTAAGGGTGGAATCGAAGCAGATTTGACTCCCGAGCAGATGAATTTTTAGACAGCCTTTAAGAAAATCTCACGGAAGCTCACTCTAACTCTGGTCAGCGAGGGAAATGTTCATGAAGGAATTCGATCTCAGCGAATTGGCCGCGTTTGACGGCAAAGACGGGAGGCCCGTGTATATC
This sequence comes from Syntrophobacteraceae bacterium, assembly GCA_036788075.1. Taxonomy (GTDB): domain Bacteria; phylum Desulfobacterota; class Syntrophobacteria; order Syntrophobacterales; family Syntrophobacteraceae; genus Desulforhabdus. Next base: position 1,594 of record DAIQOB010000166.1, on the reverse strand, counting down.
GCTCACGGGGGCAAGGTCTACGATGTGAGTCAGAGCAAATTGTGGAAGGGGGGGCTTCACATGAAGCGCCACCATGCCGCTTCGGATCTTTCGGTGGACATCGGCGCTGCTCCCCATGGGGTCGAAGTCCTGGAGCGATATCCCCAGGTGGGCGTTCTGAAGCCGGAAAAATCCCTGGAAATGCCCATGCCCGAGTATCTTTCCCAGCTTCTCCAGCGGTTTCCCATCCTCCGGCGGCACCCGCACCCCATGACGGTGCATTTCCCCATCGTTTTCATGATCGCCACCACCTGCTTCAACCTTCTCTATCTTCTGACGGGTATCTCTTCCTTTGAGGTGACCGCTCTCCACTGCCTCGGCGCAGGCATGCTGTTCACTCCCCTGGTCATCTTGACGGGCCTCTTTACCTGGTGGCTCAACTACATGGCAAAACCCATCCGGCCCGTCATCATCAAGCTGACAGTTTCGCTGCTGCTTTTCGTCGTTTCCATGGTCGCTTTCACATGGAGGGTGGCCGAACCGGCCCTGCTGCACGTGTTTGGCCTGCGGAGCGTCATTTATTTTTTGCTCATTCTTTCCTTGACGCCCCTCGTCGGTATCATCGGATGGTACGGCGCTCAGCTGACGTTTCCCGTCGAGTAGGAATGAATCACCCATGCGTGTTCATCCTTCCGGCTCTCTCCCGTCCAGCACCCGGCGGATCGTTTCCGCCACCTGTTGCGCCAGCGCGGGTTTCTGGATGACCTGCCGAATTCCCAGTTCCTGCATTTCTTCCCGCATCAGGGGAGGACTGAAGCCGGTGCTGAGTATCACGGGAAGGTCGCTGCGGATTTTCCGGATCTCTCCCACCAACTCCTTGCCCGTCATGCGGGGCATGGTCTGGTCGGTGATGAGAAGGTCAAAATCCTGAGGGTGGCTTTGAAACGTTTCCAGTGCTTCCAGAGGGCTGGCTTTTGCCGTAACGTGGTACCCCAGGCGCTGGAGGATTTCCTGCTGCGCCTTGACGATCCAGGGTTCGTCGTCGACGAGCAGGATGCGCTCCGTTCCCTGACGGGAGCGAGTGCTCTGCTCCGCCTGGACGGCGGCCTGCATGGGGAGCCTGGGAAGCAGAACTTCGAACACCGTGCCTTTTCCCAGTACGCTCTGAACGTTGATGGCGCCGTGGTGACTCTTGACGATGCCGTGCGTCACAGCCAGGCCGAGCCCCGTTCCTTCACTCTTGGGCTTGGTGGTGAAGTAGGGATCGAAGATTTTGCCCAGCAGCTCAGGGGGGATGCCCTGGCCGGTATCGCTGACGGTCAATTTTAAATATTGACCCGGTTTGAGCCCCGGCTGGGAGGATGCCGAGTCTGCATCGAGCTCGACGGCCGAGAGGGTCACCTGGAGGGTGCCGCCCTTCTCTCGCAGTGCGTAGGCTGCGTTGGTGCAGAGGTTCATGACCACCTGGTGCACCTGGGTCGGATCGGCCATGATCATGTCCCTTGGGGCTTGAATGTCGTGCCGTATGACAATGGTGCTGGGCAGGGTCGCTCGAATGAGATGAGAGGCCTCCTTGACGATGACGGCAAGGGTGATGGGACGGACCTCTTTTTCC
>DAIQOB010000165.1:0-6324 GCA_036788075.1 Syntrophobacteraceae bacterium | reverse complement strand
TGACACTCTACCGGAACGGTAGCTTTGAACCAGCCCCCGCGTCTCCATGACGTTCCTGGGACATGTCCTGCCGGCCTGCGGGCCCGGCCGGCTCAACCGTCCCCCCATCACACGACATTTACGGACGCAACCGTACGAGGGAGTGCGAGGATCCGCTCGGCTTCTTCCCACTTCCCACGCTTCCGGCACCCGGCCCCATAAATGAGGCACTTGCGCTCCAGGACGGCAAAAGCCTGCTTTCGCTGCTCAGGGGCCAGGGACTCGCGTTGCAGGAGATGCACCAGGGATTGAATGCGATAGACATCCAGAGCTGGAATGGAAGCGGAAAGCTGATCGGCATGGCCTCCCCGTTTGACGATGAGGGGCTCTTCGACGAGTCCCACCGGGTGGCGACAGCCGATGCGCAGCCAGAGGTCATAGTCCTCGCAGGCAGGCAGAGATTCATCGAAGCATCCTACCTGGGAGAACAGATCCCGGTGAATGACGACAGCCGAGGGGCTGATGAGGCACCGCTCCAGCAGGAGGGGAAAGCAGTGCCCCTGGGGTTTCTGATGGTATTTCCTGGGATTGAGGCGCTTTCCGTTGCGGATCCAGATTTCCTCAGTCTGGCAGATGCGCAGGTGGGGATGAGCCTCAAGAAAGGCCATCTGGATTTCGAGCTTCCGCGGGAGCCACAGGTCATCGGAATCGAGGAAGGCGATCCATTCCCCTCGGGCCAGTCGAATGCCATGGTTCCTCGCGGCGCTGACGCCCCTGTGCGGCTGAAAAACGGCCGTGATGGAATCGCCGAAAGTGTCCAGGACCTCCGGCGTCTCATCCTTTGAACCGTCATCCACCACCAGTACTTCCAGGGGCACACCCCGCTGCGCCAGGACCGAGGTCACGGCTTCACGAAGAAAGCGGCTGCGATTGTGGGTGGGAATGACAACCGTTACCACGCTTTTGGATCTCCTGCACTGCTGCCGAATTGGATATCCCGAACGGCAATACCCCGGCAGACCCTGGTGCTGCCTCAGAGCTCCGTGAAGAAATTCCAGAGGAGGGCCAAAAATCCCAATCCGATGGTACTCGATTCAATCAGAGCTTCATGGAGCGGATCTTCTTTCAGCGGGTACCGATGGGATATTCCCAGGTACCAGCCGTACCCCCCCACCCAGAAAGACATGAGGAGCGCAAAAGGACCGGCGGTTCCCAGGGCAGGCCCCATAAGGAGAAGACAGAGCAGCAGGCCCAGCATCACCACGACGAAGCTCCTGGCCCTTTTCTCACCCACCAGCACCACGAGCGTTTCCCTTCCACCCAGCCGGTCCCCCTGCACGGCGAGAAGGTCCATGAGCATGGTGCGCACCAGTACCAGGACTAACACCACTCCAAAACCATACGCAACGACAGAAAACGATTTGAAAAGCTCTGAGAGGTGCGGGATGAGGACGGTGATACACGCCCAGGCAAAGGGAACAGAAAAGGTTTTGGACGCGGGGATGTCCTTCATTCTGAGGACGGACAATCTCTGCCACCGTTTCGGCAGCTCCAGCGGCAGGGCGTAAAGGGTTCCAAGAGCGACGAGAATTGCCATGGCCAGGAAGTTCAGGAATCCAATGTCCCAGGCCAGGTGCAGGGAGATGAGGACAGCCACGACACCGAGGCCCGTGAAAGCGAAGCGCCAGTGATGGTAAAAGAGGGCACGGGCGGGATCGTTCAATTGGATGGCATTGCGGTCGAGGTAGCTGTTGAAGGAATGCATGGCGAAAGCATAGCATGCAGCCATGCCGCTGCTGTGCCCGGGCGCTTTGGACAGTCCCGTCAGGGCCTGAACCATTGGGGGGAGCATGGCGGCGGCCAAGGCCACGAAGAAGTTGCCATAGACCAGCAGAGCCAATGCCTTCCTGAATCTGCCGGATAGGCCGGGATGCTCGGACTGGAGCGACTCCAGGTGATGCACGACATCCCGTATGATCCAGTTGGGTGTGGAAGCCCCGGCAGAAACCCCTACACGGGTGTAGCGGGACATTTCCACTGGATCGAGATCTTTCTCCGTTTCCACGTGATAGGTGGGAACCCGGCATTCGCGGGCGATTTCCGCCAGCCGCAGAGTGTTGCCGCTGTGATAGCCTCCCACAATGACCATGGCCTCCACCTCGGAGCAGAGGTCCCGAACTTCCTCCTGACGCTCATGGGTAGAGCCACAGATGGTATTCTTGACAATCCCACCGGGATACCGCTTGAGAAAGCGATGCTGAATCTCCTGGAAAACCGATTCGTTCTGGGTTGTCTGGGCCACCAGCAGCACCTTGTCCCAGTTCTCCGGCAATTCCTCCACCTGCTGTGGGTCGTGGATGACTACGCCCCAGCCCTCCGTGTATCCCATCAGGCCGATGACCTCGGCATGGTCCGCATCGCCGACAATGATCGTATGATAGCCTTTCCGTGCATGCTGTTTGATGATGCCGTGGACCTTGGCCACACGTGTGCACGTGGCATTCAAAAGTGTTGCGCCCAGCCGGTGCAATTCCTGGCGTTCTTGGGGAGGAATACCATGGGCACGGATGACCACATGCTTGCCTGCGCAGCTCTCTATCCGGTTTTCCTCGCGGATGCCCTTTTCCTCCAGCATGGAGAGAACCTGCTTGTTGTGGATGAGGGGTCCATAGGTACAGAGCTGCTCTCCGTTCTTGCGTTTCTGGATGGCTTCCAGAGTCACCTCCAGGGCGTTCCGCACCCCCCTGCAAAAGCCGGCTGTTTTGGCCACGATCACTTCCATCACGTACTACCCCCCATGTCAGAGGCTGTCTGAAAACTGCTCGGACGCTTTCCGAGTATGACGAATTCCTCTCCTTCCCGCAGAGGAACGTTGAGGTGAATGAGTTGAGATTCTTGGCATTTTCACCCTCACCCCACCCCTCTCCCTCCAGGGAGAGGGAGTTTGCAGACAGCTTCGTAGACTCACTCGTTCACAATGAGACTCACAAAGAATCAGAAACTTTGAAGGGCAGGAACGGCGCCCCCTTCTCCTCAATGCCCCCCACCCAGCGCTGGAAAACGTCCATCATCGCCTCCTGCCCGTCCAGTTCCGAAAGTCGCCCGCGGAGGCGGGCAGAATCCGGGCATCCCCTGGAATACCAGAGGAGGAGCTTCTTGTAGTGACCTGAAGACCGGGGCCGCTTCACTCGAAATGCCTCCAGGTGAGAGCACACCGTCTGCAGGAAATCCGACCACTCCGGAGTATCCGTGACCTCCGTCCGGTGTCCCCACCGGGAGGCAATGACCGAAAGGAGCCAGGGATTTCCCTGGGTGGCCCGACCGATCATGACCCCATCGCAGCCTGTTCGTCGAAACATTTCATCGGCTAGAGAGGGGGTGGTGATGTCGCCGTTTCCTATCACGGGAATATCCACGGCCTCTTTCACCTTCTTGATCCAGGACCAGTCGGCCTCTCCACCATAAAACTGCACAGCCGTTCGGCCGTGCACGGCAATGGCGTCGGCACCCGCCGCAGCAAGGCGTCGGGCTACGTGCACGACGTTCCTGGATCCCTCATCCCAACCGAGGCGCACCTTGACTGTAACGGGGATGGATACCGCCTTCTTGACGGCTTCCACCACGAAGGCCAGCTGGTCGGGCTCCCGAAGGAGGCTGGCCCCCGCCCCCTGTTTGACGACCTTCCGAACAGGACAACCGGCGTTGATATCCACAAGACGCACGCCGCGCGCTTCCACCTTGCGGGCCGCTTCCGCCATGACGGCGGCATCCCGGCCAAACAACTGTACCGACAGGGGCACCTGCACGGGAGGGTCCTGTTGGCATAGCTCCCACGTGGCCGCCTGATTCCGCACCAATCCCTGGATGCTGACCATTTCCGTCGTCACCATCCCGGCTCCATGCTGCGCCATCAGGTGTCGATAGACCTTATCCGTCACGCCCGCCATGGGAGCCAGAATCAAAGGAGGGTCCACCACGACGTTCCCAATAGTGAGAGGGAAAGGCCGGAATGAGGTCGCCTCTGCCTGCATGAGCTTCTCTGGTCTCCCTTGAATGGAATGAGGAATGGATTGCCTGTCGCACGAACCGGCATCACCGGCACCGGAGGCTCCGTCACGATTTGGAAAGAATGCATCCTAACCGTTTCGGCCGGGATTGACAACCTGATGGTTCCAGGGCATGCTTCTGAGCACACTTCCAGAGAATAAGATGTCCACTTCCCCCTTCGTCATGCCGGCAGTTAAGCCGGCATCCAGCTTTTTTTCTGTGGATTCCGGCTGAAGGACTGCCGGAATGACGACCCGAGTGGTGGACCTATTGGATGTATTGAGCTCACACCCCCCTGCCCCCCTCAAGGGGGAATGGTAGCGTGCCATGGGATAAAGACTTTTGCCAATCTTCTCTGGGCTGGCGATCACACAGGGAGCCCGGGTGAGGAAGTGATTTCCCGCAACGAGCTTTTACGGTGAGAGAAAAGGCGCTTCTCCGTCATGAGGGAGTCGAAGTCCATCATGGATGATTCCAGGAAGATCCATTTTGCCATTCTGGGAGCCGTCGAGGTGGAATCAGGTCCGTTTCGGTCCCTCCTTTCCTCCAGCGAAGCCTTTCAGGTAAGAGGAGAAACCTTTCACCTGGGCTTCCATGACGGCTGCTCTGTCCTGCTGGGAACAACGGGCATCGGCAAGGTGAACGCGGCTGTCACTACGGCGGCGCTCCTGGAGCGGTTTTCCATTTCCGAAGTCTTCAACATCGGGTGTGCCGGCGCTTTCGTGCAGGGACCCCTCCGAATCGGGGATGTTCTCGTGACCCGCAATGCACTGTGTGGGGACGAAGGTGTTCTTGTCGAAGGAGGGGTGCTCCCATCGGGGGCCATCGGGTTTCCTCTCGTCGTCCAGGGGCAGGAGGAATTCTTTGATGCTTTCCCCCTCGACAGGTCCGCCAGGTTCGCCAAGATCCTGCAGGAGATGCCGGCGGGCTTTTATGGGCCGGACGGTCAGCCATCGAGTGGGGAGCAGCATTTTCAGTTGGTTTACGGCCCTAGCCTTACCGTCGGAATGGTCAGCGGCGATGCGGAGGTTGCGCACCGGCGTTTTTCACGTTATGAAGCATTTGCCGAAAACATGGAGGGCAGCGCTGTGGCTCAGACCTGTTTTCGATACGGTATCCCTGTGATGGAATGCCGAGGCATCAGCAACATGGTGGGAGACCGGGACAAGAGGAACTGGCAGATGGACGCTGCCATGCTCCATTGCCGCACCATCGTTCAAAAGTGGCTGGAGATCCGCTGAACGCCGGAGACATTCCTGTGCCGAAAAAAAATAACGTCGCGCTGAAACCCCCGGCAGGAGAGAGCGACTCCGCTGCCGAAGCAGCCCGAAGGTACCATGCCATGAGGACTCACATGCCCCCTTCTTCACCAGCTTCCCTGCGGTTGGGGTATTCGCCCTGTCCCAACGATACTCATATCTTTTACGCCCTCGCCGAAGGAAAGGTCAATACAGCCCCCTGGCAATTCCAGGTAACGCTGGCCGATGTGGAAGAACTGAACCAGCGAGCCCGCCAGAAGACACTCGACATCACGAAGGTGTCCATTCACGCCATCCTGCACCTCCTGGAAGATTACTGGCTGCTGGGGGCCGGGGGCGCCATCGGACGGGGCTGCGGCCCCCTGGTAGTGGCCAGGCGCCCGAGAACCATGTCTGAATTGCGACACAAAACCCTCGCTATCCCGGGCAGACTCACCACCGCCAATCTCCTGCTCCAACTGGAAGGGAGCCATGCGGGACCGAAAGTGGAGATGCTCTTCAGCGACATCATGCCGGCAGTCGCGCGGGGCGTGGTGGATGCCGGGGTGATCATCCATGAGGGACGATTCACTTACCGATCGATGGGCCTGCACAAGGTCCTGGATCTCGGCAGTTGGTGGGAAGAGGAGACAGGGCTGCCGCTTCCCCTGGGAGGAATCGTCATGAGGCGCTCCCTGGGCACCGATGCAGCACAATTTGTTGAGGAAAAGATCCGGGAAAGCATCCTTTACGCGAATGCCCACCCCAAGGAAGCCTGGTCGTACATTCATCAGCATGCTCAGGAGATGGAACCGGACATCATCCATCAGCATATCGACATGTTCGTGAACCATTTCAGCCTGGAAGCAGGGGTTGAGGGAGAACGCGCCACACGGTTTATCCTGGAAGCCGCGGCCAAACAAGAGGGGATCGCACTGCCGCCGCAGGGGATTTTCCGGCATGAGGACCCTGGGTGTTGAGGCAAGAGGCAGTGAATCGGCATCCATCACTTCGGGTAGGGTGCATTTTATGCACTATTCGTGTGGAAGAAATGCTTGTG
>DAIQOB010000164.1:4962-6335 GCA_036788075.1 Syntrophobacteraceae bacterium | reverse complement strand
TAAAGGGATTCCGTTCATTTTTATGAAGCACGAAATCGTCCAAAGCGAGGGTATACCCTTGCTGCCGCATCTTTCGACAGGCTGCCAGTACTTCCGGATCAGGCGCAATATCCTCGAGGATTTCTACAATGGCTATCGTTTTGGGCAGGAGAGACGCCGCACCGTTCAGCAGCAAACTTTTGGTGAAATTGATGAAAGCTCTCTTACCGCCGGTGACCCTGTCCAGGCCGATCACCAGGGGGGCATTGCGAATGACGCAGAGGGAAGCCTTATCTCCATCGCTTTCCTGATAATGGTTCCCATCACCCGACCGGTAAAGGAGCTCGTAACCGTAAACCCTTTGATCCCTCATGAAAATCGGCTGCCGTGCAACGAAGATGTTCATCTCTTCTACTCTCTAACAAAACCTGGCGTGCCCGATGTTCTATTCATGCATTGTGTTTTCCAGGACGCCATTCAGTACCTTTTTGAGCTTTTCAAGGGAATAGGGTTTTCCGATAGCCCCACAAAACCCGTATTCCTTGAAATGAGCAATGACTGGATCCTGGGAGTATCCACTGGAGACAATGGCTTTCGCCCGCGGATCGTAATCTTTGAGGGTCTTCAGCGCCTCAAGTCCTCCCATCCCTCCTTTGACCGTCAGGTCAAGGATCACTCCATGAAACGGGTTTCCGGATTCTTTGGCTCTACGGTATATTTCAATGGCCTCGCTTCCATCCACGGCCACCTCCACGTCATAGCCCAGATGGAGCAGCATCTGGCTGACCATGTCGCGCATCAGTTTCTCGTCGTCCATGAGAAGGATTCTACATGCATGCCGGCCATTCCCCGGCACATCTTTTTCCGGGCATTCCATCCGAAATGCCGGCAGATAAATTTGAAAGGTGGTCCCGGAACCCATCCGGGATTCCACGACAATGTAACCCTCGTGCTTGTTGATAATGGAATGGGCAATGGCCAGCCCCAAGCCCATGCCCTTTTGTACTCCTTTATTCTTTGTGGAAAAATAGGGGTCGAATATCTTGTCCTTATGGGCCTCGTCAATGCCCACTCCCTCGTCATGAATGGATATTCGAATATAACGGCCGGTTTTGACGGGGAATTCTGCAGGGGCTCCAACTGAACCGGCGTCGATATTTTCTACGGTGATGGAAACGATGCCGCCTGACGGCATGGCTTCTCTGGCGTTGAGGATCATGTTGTAAACGGCCTGGCTCATTTGTCCTTCATCGATTTCCACCTTCCACAGATCGTCCGACAAGGAATACTGACATTGGACGTTCGTGCCGCTACATGCAAGACTGACAGCGTCCTGGAGCACCTTCTCGACGGAAGTGACCCGTTTGAGGGGCGTGCCGCCTGTGGCGAAAGTG
>DAIQOB010000164.1:0-4862 GCA_036788075.1 Syntrophobacteraceae bacterium | reverse complement strand
CACCTTCTCGACGGAAGTGACCCGTTTGAGGGGCGTGCCGCCTGTGGCGAAAGTGATGAATCTCCTCGTGAGATCACTGGCGCGCAAAGCAGCTTTCTCCGCGTCGGCGAGGAGCTTGACACATGAAGAGTCCGGGCCCATGTGTTGCTGGAGCATATTGACATTTCCGAGGATCACTGCGAGCAGGTTGTTGAAATCATGAGCTATACCTCCAGCAAGGATTCCTGATGCCTCCAGCTTTTTTGCTCGAATGAGCTCCTCTTCCATCCTTTTGCGCTCGGAAATGTCTGTGAGTGTCCCTGCAGCGCGGAGGGGAGCGCCGTTTGGATCCCGTTCGACGACCTTTCCCCTGTCCAGGAACCATTTCCATTCGCCGCTTCGGGTTTTCAACCGTTGTTCAGCCTCATAGTATTCCGTAGCACCGCTGAAGTGCGCGTCCAGCTGCCTGGAAACGGAAGGGAGATCTTCGGGATGGACTCGGTTTTGCCAAAAGTTGATATTGGGCTCCAGTTCTTCCGGTGTGTAGCCCAGCATGCCGGCGTAGCAGGCGTCATAATGCACTTCTCCCGTCTGCACATTCCAATCCCAGAATCCGTCCCTGCTTCCGTGCAGCACCAGGTTCAGGCGTTCTTCACTCTTGCGCAGGGCCTCTTCGGCCAGTTTTCGTTCAGAAATCTCTGTTTGAAGCGTTTCATTGGACCGCAGCAGTTCCTCCGTCCTTGCGTGAACCCGCGCTTCCAGTTCACTGCAAACCGTCTGTAATCCCTGCTGAGAATTCTCCAGAGCGTCGAGCACTGCGTTGAAGGCTGAGGCGACTCGAGACAGTTCGTCTTTTCCCTTTGAAGGAACGCGAACGCTCAAGTCCGCGCTGGATGCGATCTCCTTCAAATTCCCGCAAAGGGCCGTCAGAGGCAAGAGGACCCATTTCTCCAGGAAAAAGATGATGGTCAAACCGGCGAGGATGCCAATGGCCAGGAGTGCAAATGTCAAAAGCTGCACAGTGGCTTTTCCCTGCCTGTATAAAGCCCGTGGGAGATCGGTTTGCAGCAGAAGGGCGGGATTTCCATGAATATCACGAAGCAGAGTGAATCCTGCGATCCAATCCTCATCGAGGGGCTGCACCATGATGTCGGATGAATCGCCCAGGGCTTGTGCCACTGCTTTCAGCCGGGGAAAAAGTCCCACGATATCCAGGCGGTGGGCGGAGAGACCGAGGTTCAATCTTTTGCCCAGTCGAGTGACTTCCGCAGCGTCGAAGTACTTTCCCATGATCACTGTTCCGCCTGTCAGGTGGGGCTCCACACTGCTCATGATGGGGTGCGAGGTGATCCAGAGTGGGCCGTCCGGTAAGAGGAGGAGTCCTGTGCCGGCGCCCTCATTTTCACCCAGCTTGGGGAACCGTTTCTCCAGGAACGAGGTATCCTGAAAAAGGGCCGGCATGGGAAGCTCTTTTTTGCTTGCGAGATCGAAAGCTTTGCTGAAGACGGGAGTGCCCGAGGGGGAGAGAAGCAGGAGAATGTTGATCTCCATGGGGGTAAAAACAGCCTGGAGAATATTTTCCTGGGAATCCTGGGGAGAAAAGCGATCCATAAGGTCCCCGGGGTGGTGAAGGAAAGCCCAATCTTCGGCCTTGCTGTTCAAAATGGACATGCTTTCCGAAATGCCTTCCAGAGCACGCCCCACATGCTGCTGAGTATCTTCTTCTTCTAATTGGGCGAACGGGGGGAGCAGTATCCTGACAGATACGACATAGGACATCACGATCAGTCCGAACAGCGTGATCCCGATGATGTGTAAAGTCTTTTTGCGCAACGTCATGGGTTTGGTTTCTTTCTCGATAGGAGCTTATTTCCGAAAATTATCGGTCGAACTTCTAGCTGTTCTTAAATAAAAATTAAGAGCATAGATAAGATGTGGATGTTCCGGGGCGTAAGCAGGACGTACAGAGCAGCTCAAAAAAGTTTGCGGAAAGAACTTAATCACTCCCATTTTGCTCACTAACTTAAATTATTAGTGCAATATGAGAAGACCAATGAAACCTGTTCTGTATTGACCTGCCTCGCATGTGGCATCATTGACTGTAGAAAGGTGGTGCCAATCCGCGGATAAGTTCCAAGCTCACACTCATTGAAGAGCTCAAACCCATTCAGCAGCGCATACTCAATCTCTTTCTGCCTGAGGCTGGATGAGAAGCGTCAGCTGACCTTCGCCTGATCGAGGACTTCTCGCACCAGAATTGCCATCTGTCTTCGATCCAGAGGTTTCATAGCAACCGCTTTGACGCCCATCCCGTCCGACACCTCCTTGTTCAACCTTTCACTGTAGCCGGTGCAGATGATGACGGGCAGTGCAGCTCGAATCCGCATGCACTCATCGGCGAGCCTGGTCCCCACCATCTGGGGCATGGTATAGTCGGTGATGATCAGATCGAACTGCTCGGGCTGAGACCGGAAAAAGTCGAGTGCTTCTTCAGGGTCGGTCTTTGCAGTCACCTGGTAGCCCAGTTGCTCAAGTATTCTGGTGCCCAGCGTGGCAATCGCAGGCTCGTCGTCAACCAGGAGTATCCGTTCGGTCCCTTTAGGAAGATCCTGAGAGGTGGCTCCTTCACTGCTCGACCCCACTCCCGCAGCCGGAATAAATACCTCGAAGACACTCCCCTTTCCGATCTCACTTCTCACCAGAACTTCGCCGCCGTGGCGTTTCACAATGCCATAGGCAACCGCCAGGCCCAGACCAGTCCCTTTACCCACCTCTTTGGTCGTAAAGTAAGGATCGAAGATCCTTTGCATGGTTTCAGAGCTCATGCCCGTACCCGTGTCTTCCACACTCAGCTTGAGGTACTTTCCCGGCCTGAGGTCCGTTATCGAGAAGTCAACGATGTCTTGAGCACTCAAGTCGACTTCCTGGAGAGACACGTCCACTATGCCCGTGTCCTCTATGGCATGGGCTGCATTGGTGCACAGGTTGACGACAATCTGATGGAACTGAGTGGCATCGGCCACAATCGTCACGTTGTGGATGTCCTGCCTGATTTCGATCGTGCTTGGAAGGGATGCACGGAGCAGCTTCAGAGCCTCTTTGACAATGACACTGATGTCAATCGGTCTCATGAGCTGATCTTCGCCGAAACGGCTGACTGAGAGAATCTGTTTGACCAGGTCTCTTGCACGCCTGGCTGCGGTAATAACTTGATCGAGATCATACCTCGAGGGGTCGGACTCCGGGAGGCCCTCGAGGGCCATTTCGGTATAGCCAATGATGGGAGACAGAATATTATTGAAATCGTGCGCAATGCCTCCAGCCAGAGTCCCAATGGCTTCCAGCTTCTGGGCATGGCGAAGCTGCAATTCCAGTTTCTCCTTTTCTTCGGCAGCCCGCTTCCGATTTGTGATATCCCTCAAGAAACAAACCAGATGGCCCTCGTCCGTCGGACGATACTGGATGCTGATCTCAACGTCATAAACTGTTCCGTCTTTTCGACGGTGCCGGGCCTCGAAGCGCGCCTCGCCTCGAGCCATCATCTCACGGCTGTGGGCGGCAATTTCATCTCCGGTGTGGTCGGCATCCAATTGATAGGTGCGCATACTCAAAAGCTCTTCTGCGCTATAGCCGCTCATCCTGCAATATTTCTCATTCACTTCGAGCAAGTGCCCCTCCAGATCGACCAACGTGTAACCATCCATGGCCGCCTGGATGATGCTTCGATGCTGCTCCTCACTCTTGCGAAGTGCTTCCTCGGCCCGCTTGCGATCGGTGATGTCCATGACGAACCCGTGCCAGACAATGCTCCCATCAACCTCGCGGCGCGGCAGGGAGTGTCCTTCCACCCACAGCTCTCCTTTTCTCGGATGCCGTATGCGGAACGTGTCGCGCCAAGGAGCCATTGTTCGTGATGACTCCGCAATGCTATCTTGAACATGCTCCACGTCATCAGGATGCACCCGGGCAAACGCGGGCGAAAAATCCTCACGCACATCCTCGGCGCACACACCAAACAGTTCCTCGATCATCCGAGTCGCGAACGGCAGGCAGGTGGAGCTGTCCGGCCGCAGCTGGAAAGAGTAGATCATGCCCGGAACCGTGGCGGCGACCCTTGCGATTTGATCCTGCAGTTCGAGTCGCTCCCGCATGGCTGTCTCAGCCTGCTTGCCTTCGGTCACATCGCGGTAATACCACACACGCCCCAAATAAGAGCGATCAGCTCCGAGCATCGGCGCCGAATAGCGTTCAAGGACCCGACCGTCTTCGAGAACGATCTCTTCCTGGCTGATCTCATCTCGGTGGTCATAGAGGTATCGAACCCTCTCTATGAAAGCCTCTGGATCCACCACCTTGCACGACACGAATTCCAGAACCGGGCCATCCTCTTTGCTGCTCAAAAACTCCTGAGAAATACCCCATATCTCAACAAATCTTCGATTATACGAAACGATTCGTTGATTTCCGTCCACGATCAGGATGCCTTCGATCGATACTTCCTGTTGGGTGGCTAAAAGGATGTTCTTGTATCGCAACTCTTCTTCCACTTTTTGGCGCTGGGTGATGTCTTCCAGCAGAGCGACGGCCATTTCCCTGAAATTGTGCGAAAGCTCATCCAGTTCCGCTATCCTGCTCTCGGGCCATGTGATGTTGGCGGCATTGACGAGTCGAGCCGGCAGAGCACGGGTTAATGCCTGCAGTCTCAGTACACTGGAGATGAATCCGTTGCTGAGAAAATGGGAGAGAGCCACGGCAAAAAGGGTCAATAAGCCAAGAAGCCCGAGTCTGGAAAGGCTGTACCGCGAAACATCCTTAAGCAGAGGCGCGCACGACCCCTCGACGATGACCTTCCATTTACAGCTGGCCAGGAGAGGCTCCTGACG
>DAIQOB010000163.1:0-6349 GCA_036788075.1 Syntrophobacteraceae bacterium | reverse complement strand
CTTCGCACCCCTTCTCCGTTTCTTTACGGATTCGGCCTGGGCTTCCCGGTTTGGCAAGCCGGGCGTCTGCGATTTCACCATAGGCAATCCACACGACATGCCTTTAAAATCCTTTGTAGATGCGCTCCAGAGCAAGATCACGCCGCAGGATGCTTATTGGTATGCGTATAAGAGGAATGAGCCTGAGGCCAGACGGATTGTTGCTGCTTCCCTGGAAGCATCACACCGTCTGCCTTTCGAGCCCGAGGATATATTTCTCACCAACGGGGCTACAGCGGCTTTGCATGTGGTACTGGCGGCAACCGTCGACCCGGGAGATGAGGTGATTTTCCTCAGCCCTCCCTGGTTCCAGTACGAAACAATGATCATGAATGCCGGCGGAACGCCTGTGCGGGTGAGAGTCGACCCTGTGACATTCCATCCGGATTTGAAAGCCATTGAAGCCAAAATCAACGGGAAAACCAAGGCCGTCATCATCAACTCGCCGCATAATCCAACCGGTAGAATCTATTCACCTCAAACTCTGGAGGCTCTGTCCGGTATCCTTCGCCATGGGAGCAACCAGTACGGACGGCACATCCGCCTCATTTCCGATGAGGCATACAGGCGAATTGTTTTTGACGGCCGGACGTATTTCAGCCCTGTATGCTTCTACCCCGACTCTTTCATCGTCTATACGTACGGGAAGGCCCTCCTGGCCCCCGGCGAGAGAATGGGCTACATTGCGCTCCACCCGGATATGCTCCATCGCATGGAGTTGCGGAGCACGATCCCTGCCCTGCAAATGATCCATGGGTGGTCATTTCCCAATGCACTCCTTCAGCACGCCATCGGGGACCTCGAGAAGATCTCCGTGGACATAAACCACCTTCAGGCAAAACGGGATCGATTGGTTTCAGAGCTGCTCAGGATGGGCTATGCGACGCAAACGCCCGAGGCGACATTTTACCTCCTGGTGCGATCCCCACTTCCGGACGATGAGGAATTCGTCCAGCTTCTCACCGACTATGACATCTTTTGCATCCCGGGCAGCCTCATGGATCTTCCCGGCTACTTCAGGATGTCCATCACGGCCAGTGATGAAATGATCGAGCGGGCACTGCCTGGGTTTGAGGCGGCGATAAAGCGCGTGCTCTGCCAGGGTGAGAACTGAAAACCATCCTTAAATGGACGATCGGTCGGTAGGCGGGAATTTCTTTGTCGTACAGGGGTGAAGGATGCTCTCGATCGTCCTGTAAACCGCATAAATCGCCACGAGATGCCAAACACTTCCGGATTGAGTGGTTCCCTTGACTCTGGAGTGAATAAAAGCCATCATTCAAAGGCGGTGGCTGATTCTCAGGACACCGTTTTTTCAAGTACGCTGGAAAATGCGGTGTCTGAGGGAACCAGGAGCGCAAACGCCGGCTTGCGTCCGGCGTATCCATATAGGTCGATACGATGATGTTTTTGGAAAACCTGGAATGGTCTCATCCCCTGCGCTTTGGCGTGGCCCTGACCCTGGGCCTTTTGGTGGGCATCGAGCGTGAACGTGCCGAGCTGGGGCGCAAGCTGAGGTTTCGCGCAGGGGTTCGCACCTATGCGATACTCAGTCTCTTCGGTTTCGCCTGTGCCTGGCTCTTCAGCCTGGATGTGCGGCTCGCTCTACCTGCCGGCCTCCTGGGGGTGACCTCCCTGGTCGTCGTGGAATATCTCGCGAAAATCCAGGCGGGACGGCTGGGCTGGACCAGTGAAATAGCAGCCCTCCTCACCTTTGCCGTGGGGGCACTCTCGCTTCTGGCCGATATCTGGGTGCCCCTTGCGGTGGGCATTGTGAATCTCATCCTCCTTTCCGAAAAGGCGGAGCTCGAAAGCTATGTCGAACGGCTCGACAAGGCGGAATTCCTCGCTGTCATCAAATTTCTCCTCGTGACGCTGATCATTCTTCCCGTGCTGCCCGACCGGGACTACACTCCTTTTCACCTGAATCCCGCACACACCTGGCAGATCGTCATCATGGTCTCTTCCGTTGGGTTTGTCGGCTATTTTCTTTCCAAGAATTTCGGCAGCAAGCTGGGGCTCTGGTTTTCGGGCATGCTGGGAGGCATTGTCTCCAGCACCGCCGTGAGTGTCGCCGTGGGCAGGATCGCTCAGAAAGATCCGGCCCAGAGTGGTAATGCGCTCCAGGCCTCCCTTCTCGCCGGCAGTGTCATGTACCTGCGCATCCTCGCCTTCGTTGTGATCATCAATCCTCAATACTTTTCGTATCTCGCCTGGAAATTTGCCCTGCTGGCGACCATCGGAATCTTGCTTTCCTTCCGTTTTTCAAGAGGGGCTTCGCCTGAATCGCAAGATTCCGTTTCCCCTGCTCATAACCCCTTTGAAATCCGTCCGGCCCTGCTGTTCGCTCTGCTCTTCACCTTGCTTTCGGTCTTGACGAAATGGGTCTCCTGGACCTTCGGAAGCGTGGGACTCCTGGTGCTTTCGGCCATGGTGGGGGTGACCGACATCGATCCCTATGTGCTTTCCTTTATCCGGAGCTCGGCGCCTGCGGAAGGTCTTGTGGCGTCGGCCATCCTCATTTCCACCATGAGTAATACCCTGTTTAAAGGCATATATTTTGGGGTGCTGGCCAAACCAACGCGCAAAGAAGCCCTGATACGCTACTCCGTCTGGACTTTGCTTCACATTCCCCTGATTCTCTTGACACTACCGTAGGCGTGCGTGCGGGGGAGGGCGGGAATTGCATGACCATGCGGGATGGCATTTACCTGAATTGAAAGCGGCGGTGAACACCGCCGTGTTCACGACCGTTAGGGCCACAGAGGATTTTATATGGAACATCATCACCTTGTATTCAAAAGAGCCAGGGCCTCCCGAGCCAGGTTCCTTTTCCGGGCGCTCAGCTCAAGGAATTACCGGCTGTTCTTCATAGGGCAAGGAATCTCCTTGATTGGCACCTGGATGCAGCAGACTGCCATGAGCTGGTTGGTGTACCGCATTACGGGATCGACGCTTCTGCTGGGTGTCGTTGCCTTTTCAAACCAGATACCCACCCTGTTGCTGGGACCCTTCGCCGGTGTTGTCGCCGACAGGTGGGAACGCAAACGGCTCCTGATCTGGACTCAGTCCCTTTCCATGCTCCAGGCCCTCATTCTGGCCGGGCTCGTGCTTGCGGGGGCTGTTCAGACCTGGCACATCATTGCACTCAGCCTTTTCATTGGCATAGTGAATGCTTTCGATATCCCTGTCCGTCAGTCTTTTGTGGTGCAGATGGTAGAGAGAAAAGAAGATTTCAGCAACGCGATCGCTCTCAACTCAGCCATATTCAACGGCGCTCGTTTCATTGGCCCTACGGTTGCTGGAATTCTGATTTCCACCCTGGGGGAAGGGGGATGCTTCCTTTTGAACGGGATCAGTTTCCTGGCGGTGCTGGCCGGTTTAGCGGCAATAAAGGTTGCTCCGAGACAAGGCCATAATCGTGGAGGCGCTGTATGGCAGGAGTTTTACCAGGGCATTCGGTATGCTTATGATTTCAAACCGATTATAGCCATCCTCGCTCTGCTCTCAGTCTTCAGCATCGCCGGTGCTCCTTACCTGGTGCTTCTGCCTGCATTCACGAAGGATGTGCTGCATGGAGGAGCACATACATTTGGATTCCTCATGTCAGCGGCAGGCATCGGGGCATTGGCGGCCACGATGTACCTGGCCTCTCGAAAGAATGCAGACGGTCTGATCAGAGTGATACCAGTGGCATCCATTGGTTGCGGCTTAGGGATTACCTCTTTCGCTCTTTCCAGAAGCTTTGCCCTTTCGGTAATCTGCCTCTTTACCGCCGGCTTTGGCATGATGGCGCAAATCGCATCCAGCAATACCATCATCCAGACCGTCGTCGACGAGGACAAGCGCGGCAGGATCATGAGTCTCTATGCTATGTCGCTCATGGGTGTCATGCCTCTCGGAAGCCTGATTGCCGGAAGCGTTGCAAACAGAATAGGAGTCCAATACACCCTGCTTTCGGGCGCCGCCTGCTGCATAATCGGTGCACTGATTTTTGCCGGCAAGCTGCAAATACTCTGTGAGCAACTCAGACCGGCTTTCTCGGACATGGCGAAGCACGATTGAAGATGCCCTTTCGGTGAGCGAGGATGAAATCTGATTGCGGGGGTGTCGTCGAATCGGCGGTCCTGAATGCATGAAGGAGGAGAACTGTCCCAGCCCGCGCCGGAATGCTTGCCCCCAAACACTCACACGTGGCAATAAAATGAAATAAATAAAAATATCAAGTTAGTACACAATATTTGAAACACTGCGAGGAGGATGATCATGGGCGAGTGGCAGGGACACTCAGACCGATCCGGGCTTCAATCTCACGGGCCAACCTCTCCTGGGGCGAAGCCTGACTACAAGGAAGACGGCGTCGATCTTACGCTCACCCGGAGGATGTTATCCCTCACCCCTGAGGAGCGGTTGGAGGTTCTGCAGTGACCTGCCGCTATCTCAGGCTTGGATCCGATGGTATTTTGCGACTGTCAAAGGCTCCGGAGTATCCCATCCGTCGATACACCTGAGAGAAGGGAAGGCAAAATGGCTGTGTGGCATAAAACGGGATGCGTATTGTGCGCTCAAAACTGTGGCCTGGAGGTGTTGGTTGAAGATGGCCGCATGGTCAGAGTCCAGCCTGACAATGAGAACCCCAGAAGCCGGGGATATGCCTGTCGCAAGGGGCTCAACGTCATCAACCACCAGTACCCCAAAGATCGGCTGACGGTCCCGTTGAAGCGGGTAGGCAGCGGGTTTGAAACCATTTCCTGGGAACAGGCCATTGATGAGATCGCCCAAAGCATTAGAGCAATTGTGGATGAAAATGGTCCGCAGAGTCTTGCCTACATGGGCGGAGGCGCACAGGGGGGATGGCTTGAGGCCGCCTTTGGCCTGGGTCTTTTGAGGGGAATGGGATCTCAATACTACTATTCATCTTCGGGGCAGGAGTTCAGTGGTCTTTTCTGGGTGAGCGGTCGGTTGTTCGGAAAGCAGTATCTTTTCACCATACCCGATGAAGAGGCAACCGAAATCCTGGTTGCGTGGGGATGGAACGGCATGGAGAGTCACCAGATGCCCCGAGCGCCGAAGGTCCTCACGGAATTTTCCAAAGACCCCGAGCGACTGCTTGTGGCCATCGATCCTCGTAAGAGTGAGACAGCCGGAATAGCCAACATTCACCTTGCAGTGCGTCCGGGAACCGATGCGTTGCTCATGAAGGCGATGATTTCCATCATTTGGGAAAACGGGTGGGAAGCGAAGGATTATATCGAAAAGCACGTCTTGGGGTGGGACAGGATCAAATCCTGGTTTGAGGGATTCGATTCAAAAGCGGCTCTCGATGTTTGCCAGCTTGACTATGAAAAGACCCTGAACCTGTGTCGCCTCCTCACGACCAGGCGGTGGTGCGTCCATCCCGACCTGGGGCTCTATATGGGACGGCACGGTACGCTCAATATGTACTTCCTTCACATCCTGGGGGCTGTGTGCGGCATATACGGCAGGCGTGGCGGAAATGTTTTTCCGGGCCTCGTCATGCCAATGGGTTTTCACGCGGATGAACGAAACGAAAAGACATGGCGCACAGTGGCAACCGGCATGCCGCCGGCCGCTGCTGGTTCATTTCCGCCCTCGGTCATGCCCGAAGAAATTCTGGCCGACCATCCGCAGCGGCTGCGTGCGGTTCTGGTCAGTGGGAGCAATCCTCTGCGCGCGTATCCCGACACGGCGGCCTATGAAAAGGCCTTCAGCGCAGTGGATCTTCTGGTCGTGAGTGATATTGCGATGACCGAAACGGCACGGTTCGCCCATTATGTGCTGCCCTGCCGAACCTTCTACGAATCGTGGGATACGACCTTTATGCCTCTGACTTTCCCCAAGGTTTATGCCCAGTTGCGAGGACCCATTGTATCGCCGCCCGAATCATGCCTGGAAGCCTCCCAAATTTATACCCTGCTTGCAGACAAGCTGGGGTTGATTCCTGCTATCCCCGATGAACTGGTGCAGGCGGCGCAGGAAAATCGGCTTGCGTTTGCGGCTGAATTGATGGGGTGGGCTAAGAAGGAACCGGGCGCTTTGAAGAGCATGCCCATGGTTCTTTCCAAAACCCTTGGCAAAGTGTGGGACAGTGCTGCCAAGGCGGCCTTCTGGGGAATGCTGATGACGGCGCCTGCCTTATTTCGCGCCAATGCCGAAAGAGCGGGCTTCCCGCAGGGGCCCGACCAGGGGGAGCGGATTTTTCAAGCCCTTCTTGACCATCCTGAAGGGCTTTGGATCGGAGAAGCCGATGCGGCCGACAACATTGCAAGCCTGCAGACAGCTTCCAAGA
>DAIQOB010000162.1:0-6382 GCA_036788075.1 Syntrophobacteraceae bacterium | reverse complement strand
GGGGTCCAGAAAGTCTTTATTTTCCTGGATTCCGGCTTTCGCCGGAATGACGAACATTGGCTAAGTCAACAGCATCGACCATGGGGGGTGGCAATACCCATACCGCCCATGAGCTGACCCTTCGCTTCCGAAGCCGTTAATGCTATGCTGTCAGAGTCTTCGCTCTGTTTGAACTCAGATCTTTAAAACTGCAGACGATCTTAAGGCGTTACGGTCATGCCCCCGTATTTTCTGTCTTTTCATCCGGCCATCCGGATGGACGAAAACCTGCCCCTGTTTGAGCCCATCGACCTGGATCCCGTCCAGCGCCTCATCCGGGAGGCTGCCGGAGTCATTCTGCCCGGCTATATTTCTCCGTGGCGCTACCGAGACATCACGTCTTGCGCCGGCGACTGGTTTCCCAGGCTTGAAACCCGTTTTACCTGTGCCGGAAAAGTCGCGCAGATACGCCTCTTCCGGGAGCTGGATGTGCGGCACCCGGAAAGTCTGCTGTTCGACTCGACGGCGGATCTTGTGGCCTCTTTCAGACAATGGGGTTCACCCTGGGGATATCCAATCGTTCTCAAGGGCGATAAGGGAGGAGGCGGAAGCACCGTCTTTCCCATTTACTCCCCGGCTGACATCCCGCGGTACAGCGTCCATCTTCCTCTCCATGAACCGGCCTTGCTCCAGCAATGGATCGTCCACGGGGGGCGGGACCTCCGTGTGGTGGTCTACGGAGACTTTGCCGTCAGCTACTTCCGCATGGGTGACGGCCGTTTCTACAACAATGTCTGCCGGGGAGGGCGCCTGGACCATGAAGCCTATCCGGAGGACCAGCAGCGCGGCATTGAGGCAGTGCAGGATTTTTGCCAACGGAGTAAAATTGATATTGCGGGCTTCGACCTCATGTTCCCTGATGATGGTCCTCCCGTATTCGTTGAGATCAATTTTCATTTCGGCCGAAAAGGACTGGGGGGATCCGTCGGTCATTACCAGCATGTGAGACGCGCTGTGGACCATTGGATTGCACGCAGACTGTCGGAGTGCGGGGAGGGCCGCAGCACAGCGTAAATGGACTTGTACACTTCTTTTGCCGATATAAAAGCAAAATTATTCAATAACAGCATTTTGTCTGTGAATCCCTGGAGAAAAGCATGAAAATGGAACAGCAAGAAAAATCGCTGTCGGGGAGAGATGCCGGACCGGTTGCAAAGGAAGGGGAGAGACATAAGTCTCCCTGGACGGACTACCGCTCGGATTGTTGATCGGGGTTTCAGGACGTAAGTTTACGTCTCAGGTTCATGCGCCCCGGCGAGAGTTATCAAATGCTCTGCACGCCGGAGCAAAGGGACAAGTTCGAGAGAGTCGCAGCCCACAACGGAGGGGCTGCCCAAGTGGAAAGGATTTTGGAGGACGGTGTCTTGATGCGTGTCTCCAGAGTGGCCGAAAACCTTTGAGCGCTGCACGCGTTCCATCGCTGCCGCCTTAAACACTGGAATGAATACCGATGCTGCCTTCCAATCCGAATAGACCCATCCTCCTGGTGGCTTTTGGGACGAGTGAACCGCGGGGAAGGAACGCCTATCATTTCATTGAAGAGAGAGTCAGGAAAGCCTTCCCAAGCGCGGATATCCGTTGGGCATTCACATCCAGGACCATCAGGAGGAAGCTGTGGCGGGAGGGAAAAACGGCCGATTCTCCCGAAACGGCCCTGGCGCGCATGATGGATGAAGGCATTGAAGAGGTGGCGATCCTCTCTCTGCATGTGATCCCCGGTGAGGAATTTCATCATCTGACCCGCAATGCCAGTCTCTTTGCCGAGATGAGCGGAGGATTTCGGCGTGTCGGCATCGCTCGTCCTCTCCTTTCCTCCCAGGAGGACCTGGCACGAGTGGCCCGAGGGCTGCTCAAAACCATTCCCGGGGACCGAAAGCCTGAAGACGCCGTCATCTTCATGGGGCACGGGAGCAAGAAACATCCTGCAAACGCCCTCTATGCGGCGATGAATTATCTCCTGCAGAATGTGGCCCCCGCTGTGCATGTGGCGACAGTCGACGGATACCCATCCCTTCACGAAGTCTTGCCAAGGCTCTCCATGAAGGGCGGCCGAAAGGTGTATTTGATGCCCTTTATGGTGGTTGCGGGCGTGCACGCTGTCAACGATATGGCCGGAGACGGGCCGGACAGCTGGAAGTCCATTCTCCAAAGGGAGGGTTTCCAGTGCGAGATCTCCCTTTCGGGAATTGCCGAATTCCCTGAAATCGTAGAAGTCTGGGTGGACCATCTACGAGAGGTGTTTGAAACCCTTGCACAGTGATTTGGGATGACGTCCGACGGGATCTCTCCGTCTCATTCAGCGAACCTCCGTATGGGGGCGGGAATTTCATGACTGCACGGCATCCCGCAGGAGCATTTCCCGCAGACATCCACCAGGGGTAAGTCGCTGAAATGAGCGTCATTGTGCAGGCACTGTTCATAGCACGCGTGTCGGTCGAAACGGTTTTCGTGGAGGGCTCCGTAACTGCACTTGGCGACACAGGCAAGACACTTCCGGCCGGCCTTGGTCAGGCACCATTCTTCATGCGGGCGGGGGGCAGGCGGAAGGGGCATGCTGGTGATGAGGCTGCCCAGTCTTCCGCAACACCCCGCCCGGGTGATGAGCAAGTGGTTGATCCCGAAAGTTCCCAGGCCGGCAATGTAGGCGACATGCTTGTGAGACCATCCGCTCACGAGCCTTTGTGTGTCGAAATTGTGAGTGGCGGGGGTGATGGCTGCCTGGTGGCCTGCTTGTTCCAGGCAGGCTTTCAAACGAATGTTGACGGACTCGATGAGGCGGTTGGTCGTCACATAGGCTTCGGCCCAGGAACGGGCGGCAAAAGGGGTGGCTTCGGCGTTCTCGCGTCCGACGCGCTTCTGAAAAGGCAGAAAGAAAACAACAACGGAGCGGGCCCCGGGCAGAATGTCCCGTGGCAGGGAGTGCTCCGGGCTTGCCACCTCTTTGAGCCTCGGGAAAAGGGGATCGTCGGCTCGGGCAACAGCCAGAAGGGGTTCCTCCCAGTAGTTGTCGCCGGAATGCCGCTCACGCCATAGCCGGATTGCCTCCTGTGCTTCGTTTTGAAAGACCCTGGTGAAGCCGTCGGTCCTCGGTGTTTCGGTGGGGGACATTTTTGCTCCTTCGGTCAGGTTCAGTGAAAATCCAGAGGGTCCATCCTATCTTTCCTGTGGAATCGGGTCAATATGCCACCTTTGAAGTTGTGTCCGGCCTTCCGATCCGACGGTGAATCTTTGAAGATAGTCTGAGATGAACGGCAAAGCCTCAGTGAAGCAGGGCATGGAATGGTCCTATCGGGGCTGTGAAAATCCTGAACAGAGCGATAGACATAAAAGATGGTTGTCATGCCGGCGGGGTGCGGATATGCTCTCATGTCCAATGGGAACATCCGGCAACGGCGATTGAGCGAAATCTTGGATCTGAAAAGGGGAGTTTGGGTTGCACTCGGAAACATTCGATACACCATCCCATGACACGTCCGGGGCGCTGGAAAAAAAGGCCAGGAAGTGGGACCGATACGTCACTCTTTCCATTGTCTTTCTTCTGCTCGTACCGCTTCCGTTTGTGCGGTTTGAGTCCTGGCCGCACGGTTCGATCGTCTTTGAGAGAATCATCATGCCCTGGAGCCGCTTCCAGCTTTGCTACGTGGATTATGTCCATGACGCTCCCGTCGTGGAGCAGTACTTCTTTACCTGGAAGGGGGAGCTTTTGCCCAAAAACGTCTCTCTGCCCCTGCTCGCACGAAGTCATGCGGTGGAGCCACCCATTCTCAAGTGGCAGGACAACCCGGATATTGTTTTGAAGGATATTTTTTCCAAGGGAGATTTTCTCCATATCAAGACCTTCTGGCGCCCCCTGTTGCTATGGCCCTTTGCCATCGGACTGGAAATCCGCGGACGCCGTTGACTCGACGCAACGTTTGGAGGGATTTCGAGTCATGCGCAAGATGGTGTTTCCGGATCTATGATGCTGCTCCAACCCTTATTTCAAAACTTTCAAGGGATCCAACGATGAAGCCAAAAAGGAAGTGGAATAAAACGGCAGGGAGCTGGCTTATCTTACTTCTTGTCACGATGATTGCACTGTCGATGCCGTGGGGAAGCGCGGCCATGGCACGTGAAACCTCACGAACGAGTGTGCGTGCCGCCCAGGGGGCGAGCAGTGGCGAAATCCCTGGACAGGAAATGCTCGCGGAGGAGCTCCTGGGGGATATTGACATTCCCGTGTCCAAGCCCACCAGGGATTTCGTGGATCAACTCTACCGTCGCCATCGATCCGAGTTTACCCGCCTCATCCAGGATAATCCCCAGCTGGTCTGGGATGCCCTGGATATCGTACTGGATGCTCTGCCGGCCCTGAGGGCCGTGCCCCAAAATGGGGGGCAGCTTTACCTGGACCGGAACATCTATACCCGAGCGTCGGACCTGGTGGACCGTTGCGAGGGTTTATCGACACCGGAACTGGCGAGGGACCTCAAAAAATTGAAGCTCCTGGTGGAGATGAAAATCAAGAGTGCGGATTCCGACAGAGTCAGGATCGATCTGCAAGAATGAGCCACTGCGCTGCCGATGGGGGGCTGCTGTCAGGAGCCAGGCTGGCCGTCAGATGTCCACGACCAGGGCGTAGATTACCGGACGGCGGTAGAGTACCCGGTTGAAAAAGCGCTTCAGCTCCCTTTGGATTTCCCCCTGGAGCAGGCTGCAATCCACTTCGAAATCCTGTTCCAGCAAACGGTCCAGGATTTCAAAGACGACGCATTTGGCGCTGTCGAGAATTTCGGGTTTCGTTTCTTCCTGGATGAATCCCTTGCTTAAAATATCCGGACCGCTGAGAATCTCCTTGGATTCCTTGTCGATCACCAATGACACAATGACGAGACCGTCCTCCGAGAGATGACGGCGATCTCGCAAGACGAGCCCCTCCACATCCCCCACGCCCTTCCCATCCACCAGGACTCTGCCCGTCGCCACCCGTTCTCCCAGGCGAACGCCCTCCGGGCTGAAGATCAGCGTGCTTCCATCTTCTGCCAGGAGGCAGTTTTCCTGGGACATTCCCATATCGATGGCCAGCTGCCGGTGCTTT
The DNA here is from genome assembly GCA_036788075.1 of Syntrophobacteraceae bacterium. Taxonomy (GTDB): domain Bacteria; phylum Desulfobacterota; class Syntrophobacteria; order Syntrophobacterales; family Syntrophobacteraceae; genus Desulforhabdus. Next base: position 1,266 of record DAIQOB010000162.1, on the reverse strand, counting down.
ACCAAGTGCCTGTATTCACCGTGAACCGGAATGAAGAAATGTGGTTTTATTAGTGAAATCATAGCCTTCAGTTCTTCGCGGTAAGCGTGTCCAGACACATGGATATCCCTGACCTGTTCATGGATGACTTCTGCGCCGTGGCGATAAAGATGATTGATGATGTTCTGTATGGTGCGTTCGTTTCCAGGGATGAACTTGGAGGAAAAGACAATAGTATCCCCCTCTTGGACCTTCAGCTTCTTGTGATCGTCGAAAGCCATGCGGGTGAGGGCACTCATGGGCTCCCCCTGGCTTCCCGTGGTGAGCATCAGGACTTCTGAATCGGGTAACCTCGCCAAGTCCTGCAGCGTGAGCTCCTCTTCTGGGGGAAAATCCAGGTAACCCAGTTCTCTTCCAATGCGGACATTGATGACCATGGACCGGCCATTGAGAAGCACCTTGCGCTTGAATTCCCGTGCCAGCCATATGACCTGCTGGATGCGATGCAGATTGCTGGCAAATACAGCCACAATGATGCGTCCGGAGCATTCCTGAAAGATGTTGCGCAAGGTTTGTCCCACGTCCTTTTCTGAAAGAGTGTACCCCGGCCGCTCCACGTTGGTGGAGTCCGAGAACAGGGCCAAAACCCCCTTTTCGCCGTATGCTCCAAAACGCGCCACATCAAACCGCCGAGCGTCAATGGGAGTATTGTCGATTTTAAAGTCCCCCGAATGCACCAATACGCCCACAGGGGTGCGAATGGCCAGCCCGACTCCGTCTGGAATGCTGTGACACACTCTGATGAATTCGACTCCGAACGGACCGATGGAGACCTCTTCACCCGGGAGTACCTGGATGAGCTCCGACCGCGACAGGAGTCCGTGCTCCTTCAGCTTTTCCTGGATGAGGGCCAGGGTCAGGGGAGTCGCATAGATGGGAAGCTGAAATTCTCTCAAGAGAAAGGGAATGGCGCCGATATGATCTTCATGTCCGTGTGTGACGACAAGGGCACGGACGCGCTGTCGGTTCTGCTGGAGGTAAGAGAAGTCCGGAATCACGATATCGATGCCCAGCATGTCGTCTTCGGGAAACATGAGGCCGGCATCGATGAGGAAAATCGTCTCGCCGTATTCGACGACCATCATGTTGAGCCCAATTTCTCCGAGCCCACCCAGGGGAATGACTTTGAGGGGTTGCAATAGTTCTGAATGATTAGTCATGATTGACGAGCAGATCCTTTCGTGACAATGGAAGAACAAAGATGCTCAAACAGGTGAATGATCTGGA
>DAIQOB010000161.1:0-6510 GCA_036788075.1 Syntrophobacteraceae bacterium | reverse complement strand
GGAGGAGGACCTCCGGACGCTCATTGCACGCGCTTTGACGGATCGTGAAAAGGGTCTCGGAAGCTATCCTGCAAAACTCTCGCAGGCAGCCGAAGACTACCTCCTGGCCGCATCGGGAGGGGACGCCCGCATCGTCCTCAACGCCCTGGAAACGGCGGTCCTCACGGCACCCCCCACCGGGGAAGGGTCCCTCAGGGAGATCGATCTGCAGATGATGCAGGAAACGCTGCAGCGCAAGTCCGTCCATTACGACAAAGGAGGGGAAGAGCATTTCAATCTCATTTCCGCGCTCCACAAGAGTGTTCGGGGGAGCGACCCCGATGCCTCCCTCTACTGGCTGGCGCGGATGTTGAGCGCCGGTGAGGACCCCCTGTACATTGCTCGGCGCCTGGTGCGCATGGCTTCCGAAGATATCGGCCTGGCGGAGCCGGATGCTCTGGTGGAGGCCATGGCGGGCATGCAGGCGTACCAATTGCTGGGAAGTCCGGAGGGTGAGCTGGCGTTGGCCCAGGTGACCGTCTATCTGGCGCTGGCTCCCAAGAGCAACTCCCTCTACACCGCCTTCAAGAAGGCCAAGGAATACGCTGAAAAAACAGGAACCTATCCGGTGCCCATCCATCTTCGCAACGCCCCCACCGCCCTGTTGAAGGAGCTGGGGTATGGCCAAAAATATCGCTATCCCCACGATGACCCCAGTGGATGGGTGGAGGAGGTTTACCTGCCGGGTCCCCTGAAGGAGACGGTTTTTTACCAGCCAACACCGAGGGGCTGGGAAGGGAAATGGCGCCAGCTGCTTGCTCGGCGACGGCAAATGGTTCAAAAGGGAGTATGAAGACACCTTTTTCTCACAGCAGGCAAACGCTGGATGGGGGAGCGCCCTTTCAACTGGTCAAGTATGTCTCTCTGTCCAGCCTCATGGTGATTCTCGTCTGTACCTTTTTTCTGTCGGGCTTTATTTCAGAAAGAGTCAAAGATATCCTCTATGAAAAGAGTGTGCAGTATGCCTCGCTCGTGGCAGAAAATCTCAATCACCAGGTTTTCTTCCAGTTCACGCTGCCCACTCTCATCAGTGACGGGGAAATACGGCTCAGCCGGGACAGCCAGTACGAGCGTCTCGACAAGGTCGTGCGGAATACCATCCATGGCTTTTCCCTCGAGCGCGTGAATATCTACGACACTCAGCAGGTGCTCACTTACAGCACGGAATTCGAGAAGGTCGGCACCAAGGGCAATCTTGCCGACGTCTTCGATCGCGCCCTGCGGGAAGAATCGGTTTCCATCCTGGTGAGCGAAAAAAAGTCCTTCCTGGGGATCATCAACTGGAAGGGGGGGGTACGCAAGCTCAAAACCTATTTCCCCATGTGGGAAGAAAAGCCCATGAGCTGGAAGAGGGGCAAGATCCTGGGGGTATTTGAAATCATCCAGGACATCACTTATGATTACACCATCATCCACCGTTTTCAGCTCATCGTCCTCCTGAGCTTCCTCGCTTTTGTGGGGGTCGTCTTTGTGACGATTCTCCTTTTCGCCGGGAGAGCGGAAAAGATCATTGCCGCCCGATCCAGTGAGCAGAAAAAGCTGGAAGATCGGCTCCACCAGGCGGAGCGGCTGGCAGCTCTGGGGGAAATGGTGGCCGGTGTGTCGCACGAAATCCGGAATCCCCTGGGGATCATCAGGAGCTCGGCGGAACTGCTGCACAAGCGCATCGAAAATGAGCGGGAGAAGCGGTTCACATCCATCATCGTGGAGGAGGCAACGCGGCTCAACGGCATCGTGACGGAATTTTTGGATTTTGCACGCCCGAAGACGATTCGTCCTGTTCCCTGCCACATCGAGGATATTCTGGACCGCAATCTTCAGACCCTGGAGCCTGAATGCATCAAGCTGGGAGTCTCGGTGGAAAAAGACTACCAGAGCGGGTTTTACACCCTGGAGGCCGATACGGACCTGCTCTACCGGGCCTTTTTCAACCTCATGGCCAACGCTCTGCAGGCCATGCCCGAAGGGGGCACCTTGCGGGTGAAGTCTTCCCTCATCGCCAATGCCAATCGTCCGACGGAGATGGAAGTGCGGGTAGAGGACACAGGGGTGGGGGTCCCCCGGGAACTTCTCAAGAAGATTTTCAACCCGTTTTTCACCACCCGGGAAAAGGGGACGGGGCTGGGGCTGTCCATTGTGCAATCCATCATCGACAGCCACAACGGATACATCGAGATCGAGAGCACCGAGGGAAAGGGGACGGTCATAGTCATTCGACTGCCCCTGTCTCAGCCGGTGAGAAAAGAAGAGAAAGTAACAGCGGTGCAGTTGTCATGAAGAACATTTTGATTGTCGACGACGAGAAAAACTATTTGCTGGTCCTGGAAGATCTCCTGGAGGAGGAGGGATACCGCGTACTGACGGCCGATTCAGCCCTGAAGGCCTTGGAGATTCTTCAGGAGAGCGACCTGGATGTGGTGATCACCGATATGAAGATGCCCGGTATGGATGGAATGGCTTTGCTGGATGCTGTCCACTCCCTGAATCCGGATCTTCCCGTCATCATGATGACCGCCTTCGGCTCGGTGGAGCGGGCTGTGGAAGCCATGCGGAAGGGGGCTTTCGACTACATTTTGAAGCCCTTCCAAAACGACGAGCTGAAGCTCACCATTCGCAAGGGCATCGAGCATTACCAGCTTGTCTGCCGGAATCGATATTTGACGAAGGAATTGCAGGAGAGATACAGCTTCAGCAGCATCATCGGCAAAAGCGCGCCCATGCAGCGCATCTATCAGCTGATCGAGAAGGTGGCGCCCACCAAGGCCACGGTGCTCATCACCGGCGAAACGGGAACGGGAAAGGAATTGATCGCCCGGGCCATCCATTTCAACAGCACCCGTCGTGATCAGCCTTTCATCTCCGTCAACTGTGGAGCCCTGCCCGAAACCCTCCTGGAGAGCGAGCTTTTCGGCCACGAAAAGGGGGCCTTCAGCGGTGCCATCCAGCAGCGGAAAGGGCGCTTTGAAATGGCCCACCAAGGAACTCTTTTCCTGGATGAGATCAGTGAAATGTCCACATCTCTCCAGGTAAAGCTGCTGCGAGTCCTGCAGGAGATGGAATTCGAGCGGGTAGGGGGGAGTCAGACCGTCCGAGTGGATGTCCGGGTCGTGGCCGCTTCCAACCGAAAACTGAAAGAAGAGGTTGCCACGGCTCGATTCCGTGCCGATCTCTTCTACCGACTCAACGTGGTTCACGTGGCTCTTCCTCCCCTGAGGGACCGGACCGACGATATCCCCCTTCTCGTCGCTCACTTTCTGGAAAAATACGGGAAGGAAAGCAACCGAAGCGGCATCGGGATGGATCCTGACGCCATGAGGGTTCTCCTCGAATATCCCTGGCCCGGAAACGTGAGAGAATTGGAAAATATCGTGGAACGTGCGGTGATCCTTTCCAACGGGAGACAGATCACTGTCAAGGATCTGCCCGCAGACGTGCGGGAGCCTTTGCAGGGGAATTCCTCCATCCCTCGGCAGGAGGAACGGGAAGCGCCGGAGGAGATCCAGACCATGGGCCTCGGGGAAGATCTGCCCCCTCTGGAGCCTGGAGAAAGGCTACAGTCATCCGGCTTGAAGCCCAGGCAATTGAAAGCCATCGAATTCTTGAAGGCACATGGTTTTATCACCAATAAATACTATTCTCAGATGAACAAAATTTCAGAACGTCAAGCGTTGAGGGAACTGAATGAAATGGTGGATGCAAATGTATTGAATAGAATGGGAAAGGGACGGGCATGCCGCTATCTTTTAGTCAATGGTTCAATCTATGATTCAGGCTTAGAGGAATGAAATTTGTTCCTTCTCATTGAGGATCCTGCAAAAAATATCCTGCCGAAAAAACCGATTGCTGCCTCGAAGATATGCCCCATATCGTACGATTGTTTTAAATGTTGACTTGTATGTAAAATATATTCATAATTTTACAATATAAAATGTTGAAATTCCGTGTTGGACTTTGCACTATTGATACGGACTTTTTATTTCAATGATGGGTTGAGGATGTATACATAAGGAGGATATTCATGACAAAAAAACTTTTGGAAATTGCCGCCGATATTGTCCAGGTACAGGCTTCTTCCGGGCAGATGAGTGCTGAGCAGGTGGAGACAGCTCTCATCAAGACCTTTACGACACTTCAGCGCATGCAAAAGGCTGAAGAGGAAGGGACGGCTCTGGACTTGCTCAAAGCACCTGACGACAGAGGTGCTGAAGAGCGGGTACCCGAAAAGACCGATCCAAAGGAATCCATTCAGGAAGACAAGGTGATCTGCCTGGAATGCGGCGCAGCCATGAAGCAACTGACGGCCAAGCATCTCCTTGCCCACGGTCTGACCATCCGTGAATACAAGCAAAAGTGGGGATTTCCTTTGAAGCAGTCACTTTCGGCGCGCTCTCTGTCCAAGGCCCGCAGCAAGGCGGCGAAAAGGCGGGGATTGCCTGAAAACCTCGTGAAATATCGAGAGAGTCTCAAGCTGATGAAGAGCGGGGAAAGCTTGATGGATGCTTCGCCACAAGGAGTTCCCGCAGAAGAGCCGGTGCCCGTCGGAGCAAGCAAAAAGAGTGGGCCCAATTCGTGATGGTGAGGGAAGGGGGGAGCTGCAGAATCCACGCGGTTCCCGCCTGAACCGTCTGCAATGGGAAAGTATCTCTAAGAAGCTGTCTAAAAAATGAGTCAAACACTCTGCGTATGCAGCCTTGTTTCGTCATTCCGGCGGTTCTTAAGCCGGAATCCAGGTTTTTCGCTGGGGTGGATTCCGGCTAAAAGACTGCCGGAATGACGAGGAAACGAATTTTTAGACAAGCCTCTAAGGGGAGAGTGCCTTTATCAGGAATTGCTCAATACTGGAGGCACTCACTTCGGCAAGCTCTTCTTTTAATTTACTCAGGGGGATTTCCGCTCTGGCCATGGTTTGGTGCCCACCCGCACATCCGATGTCTCCGAGAGCCTGTCGAACGATTTTGCCGGCGTCCTTCCTGGCGCCCCCGTTTCGGATGACGACGATGAGGCTGCCTTCGTATATGCCGGAGATGACGCTCCAGGAAATATCATGAATTTTCAGAAAGAATTCTGCGATCAAAACGAGGATGTCGGAGCTGGGAACTTCGCTGAGATGAGCGAAGATGCGGTCCTTGATGATTTGTTTGTGCTCGACAGCCTCCTGAAAAAATTTGAGGTCTCCCAACGTTAAGTCGGAAATCTCGATCTTCCTCAACACATTGCGATTGGCCAGTGGAAAAAGATAACGGAATGCCGCAATATCATCCACGATGGTATGGCGTTCGAAATTGCGCGTGTCCGTTTTGATGCCGTACAGGAGCGTTGTCGACAGGGATTGGGACGGCTTTATTTTGGCTTCCCTCAGATATTCCGTCAGCATCGTGGCCGTGGATCCGTATTCCGGGCGTATGTCCACAAAAGGCGCGTCGATTTTTGCATCCTCGAGGGGATGATGGTCGATGACCACGTCGTAGTTGAAATGACGGAAGAATTCATTATGGTTGGGCTGCCCGTCCACGATGGCATACTTGTCGAAAGGCTGCAGTTGGTTCTTGTCGAGGAGCACCAGGGGGAGGTTCAAGAGGCGGACCATCGTGATGTTGTTGAGGCGCCTCATGGGACGGATGATGCCAATGGTGACGGACTGCACCTTGTGCCAGAGGAGCCGCTTGAGGGCCAATGCAGAACCGATGGCATCCGGGTCCGGGTCGATGGTGATGAGAACGGTGTCTTTTGTGTTGAAAACGGCAAAGAGCTCTTCAAGGTTTTGCTTGTGCGTTCTTTTCTTGGCCGGAGTCTTTGATTCGGTGGATGGCACTGGTGCTTTTTTCATAGCATGGCCACAGGAGTGTGAGGGAGTGAGGTGGAAAAAAAAGGGCGGTCAAACCGCCCTTGATTGCATTTTTTGGTGGAGCGGGAAACGGGATTTGAACCCGCGACTTCAACCTTGGCAAGGTTGCACTCTACCACTGAGTTATTCCCGCGCAGAAACCTTCTTTTAAACTAATCATGATTTCTTGTCAAGTTCAAAATGATGGGATATTGGGAGATTCTGGATAGACTTCCGGAAGAGTCTCAATCAGTCGTAAACGGATTGATGGAATGTGCCGGCGCAGTGCGGACAGGATGACACTGCGCCTGAAACATCGGGAAGTCTTGCGGGATCACAGTTGTTTGGATCCCTGCAGTTTATCGGCCACACGCGATATCGTCGCATAGTTTATTCCGGTCCGCGCATGAATCTTGTCCAGGCTCCGAACCATGATCTTGCCTTGGGTTACAATCTCCTCCAAAATCATCATCTCAAGATCTGACACTTCAACAAAATCCTGTGAAAGGCTCATGAGAAACCTCACGAAAGAAGATCGGGCAACAAATTCCTTGCACTTTTCGGGCCACTGATCCACGATTTTATCTATAAATAAAATCATTAAATTAGGCTATTATCAGTTTTTATTAAAGTAAATTATGATTAAT
>DAIQOB010000160.1:0-6511 GCA_036788075.1 Syntrophobacteraceae bacterium | reverse complement strand
TATCGATGCGGATGAATCCTATGATTACCAGGGGAAAATCCTCTGTGAAGATTGCTACATGGATGTGATGAATCCACCGAAAACCTGTGACCCGTGGGCGGTCCACCTGGCAAAAAGTACGGTGATCCAGGAAGGAGTTCAGCTGACTCCCCTCCAGGAAAAGATCCTCAATCTCCTGAAGGAGCACGGAGCCCTCCAGGCGGAAGACGTGACCGCGAAGCTCCAGATCAGCGAATCGGAATTCCGCAACGCCTTTGCCACGCTGCGCCACATGGAACTGGCCCGGGGCTGCAAGAAGGGCATGGATACCTACTACACCCTTTTCAACAGCTGAGGTGACATTCTCATGGAGGAATCCCCCCGACCGGCAGCGTTTATCCTCAACCGTGACGACGTTTCCACTTCGTGGCCTGCGGATGGCATGCTCCTGGATTTTCTGCGCCAAGAACGTCGCTTGACGGGGACGAAGGAAGGGTGCAGGGAAGGGGAGTGTGGAGCCTGCACGGTGCTCCTGGGTAAATTGGAGGGAGAATCCCTCCGCTACCGGCCGGTCAATTCCTGCCTGCTCCCCATGGGAGAGGTGGCCGGGGCCCATGTGGTGACCATCGAGGGCCTGAACGGAGAGGGATTGACTCCCGTTCAGCAGGCCCTCGCCGACGCAGGGGCGGTTCAGTGCGGCTTTTGTACGCCCGGCATCGTTGTGGCGCTGACGGGGTATTTTGTCAATGCCGTCCGTTGGGAAGCGGAAGAAGCGGTTTCCTCCCTCGATGGCAATCTCTGCCGCTGCACCGGATACCTGTCCATGAAGCGGGCTGTTTCCAGTCTTTGCAGCGCGCTTCAGCCGCCCTGGAAAAATTCCCGGGACGTCCCCACTGCCATGGAAGCCCGGCTGGAAAACCTGGTGCAGTGCGGCCTGCTTCCAGGCTATTTTCTGGATATCCCCCGAAGGCTGACCCGCCTGAGAGAGCAGGGGGAACGCACTCTTCCCTCCGATCTTCGAGAAAGCATGCTGGTCGCGGGCGGAACGGATTTCTTCCTGCAGCACGGGACGGATGACGGTCGGAGGAAGCTCTTTTTCCTCTCGTCCAGGGAGGATCTCCGGGGAATCCACATCCATGACGGCGTCTGCCGCATCGGCGCCGCCACGACTGTAGAAGATATGATGCGCTCGGAAGTCCTGGCGGCGATTTTGCCGAACCTGAAGGAGCATCTGGGTCTGTTTGGCACCACGGCCATTCGTGCTCGTGCGACCGTGGGCGGGAACCTGGTGAACGCCTCGCCGGCAGCGGACCTGGCCATCATTCTTCTGGCCCTGGATGCTACGGTCGGTTTGGCCGAAGGGGAGAGGAGCCGCCGGGTGGCCCTGAAGAACTTTTACAAGGGGTACAAGCTTCTGGACAAGGCACCGGACGAATGGGTGGAGTGGGTTCAATTCCTTCTGCCATCCCACAATGCCGCCTTTCATTTTGAAAAGGTCTCCCGGCGCCCCCGTGGAGATATTGCCGGCGTCAATTCTGCAGTTCTCGTAGAGGTGGATGACGGGGTGATCCGGCAAGTCCACCTGTCGGCGGGAGGTGTCGCGCCTGTGCCGCTTTATCTTGTGGAAACCGTAAAATTTCTCCAGGAGAGGGAACTGACCTTCGAAGTCGTTTCGGAGGCGGCTACCGTGGCCCAGGGGGAGATCTCTCCCATCAGCGATGTCCGGGGCTCCGCGGAGTACAAACGCCTCCTCCTGGGCCGGCTCATTCAAGCCCATTTTCTGACCCTCTTTCCAATCCTTGCCGGCAAGGGAGGTCTCCATGGAGCCCCGTGACGTCTTCCTTCATGTCCAAGGGGAATCGGGTTTTGTGGATGATGCCCTCCTGCCGGCCGAGCATCTTTTCGCGGCGATCCGGCCTTCGCAGGTGGCTCATGGACACGTTCGATCCCTTGACACCGCTCCGGCCATGGCCGTTCCCGGTATTTACGGAGTCTTCACGGCCAGGGACATCCCGGGAGAGAACCAGGTGGGGAAAACCATCCTGGACGAGCCTTTGCTGGCCGAAAGCGAAGTCCATTTTGTCGGCCAGCCTCTGGCCATCGTGGTGGGGGAGAGCGCTGACGCTGCGCGGAAGGCCGCGCGTGCCCTCCGGGTCGAAATCGATCCCCTGCCTGCCATTTACGACGTGCGTCAGGCCTTTGCTGAAGGGAGCCTCATCGCTCCCCCCCGGACATTCTCAGCGGGGGATGTGGAAAGCGCTTGGGAACAGTGTTCCGTGGTGGTCAGCGGTACGGTGGAATCCGGGAGCCAGGAGCACGTGTACATGGAAACGCAGAGTGCTTTCGCGCTGCCGACGGATCGAGGGGGAGTGAAGGTCGTCTCGGCGACACAGTCTCCGTCCATGGTGCAACTGGTCGTGGCCCGCATTCTCGGACTTCCCATGCACGAAGTCGAGGTGGAAGTGCCACGCCTGGGGGGAGGCTTCGGCGGCAAGGAAGATCAGGCCACACACTGGGCGGCCATGGCGGCTCTGGCGGCATGGCGCCTCAAAAAGCCCGTCAAGCTTGTCCTGACACGCCACGAGGATATGACGATGACGGGAAAGCGGCACCCCTACCTGTCCGACTACAAATTGGGGCTCGATGCCGAAGGTAAAATGCTGGCCTACGAAGTCACCTTTTACCAGAACGGCGGCGCGGCTGCGGATCTTTCCCCGGCGATTCTCGAACGTTCACTCTTTCATGCCACCAACGCCTATGCCATTCCTCATGTCAAAGCCGTCGGCATCAGCTGCCGCACGCATCTTCCCCCCAACACAGCCTTTCGAGGATTCGGGGCCCCTCAAGCCCTGTTTGTCCTGGAATGCGCGGTCTTCAAGGCGGCGGAAGCCCTGGGAGTCGAACCCCGGGAGATTCAGAAGCGCAACCTCCTGCAGGATGGGGATGCCTTCCCCTACGGCACGAAGGTCGAGCGCTGTAGGCAGCGCCGCTGCTGGGACGTGGCGGAGCAGAAGTACAGTGTTGAAGCGCGGGTGATGGAAGTGCGCCAATACAATGGGAGGAATCCCTTGCGAAAGAAGGGATTGGCCTTCATGCCCATCTGTTTTGGAATATCGTTCACCAGTGCGTTCCTGAACCAGGCCGGCGCGCTCGTGAATGTGTATGTCGACGGCAGCGTCGGCATCAGCACCTCCGCCGTAGAGATGGGTCAGGGGGTGAACCCCAAGATCCAGGAAGTGGCCGCCCGCATCTTTTCCATTGGACCGGAACGCATCAAGCTGGAGCCCACCAGCACAAGTCGTATCGCCAACATGCCCCCCACAGCCGCCAGCACGGGAGCGGACCTCAACGGCCATGCGGCACGCCTGGCCTGCCTGGATATCCTGGGGCGTTTGAAGGAGACGGCGGCCAGGTGCCTGGGGAAGAATGCTCCCCACGAAATCGAAATCCGGGATGAAGTCGTTCATGCATCGGGCGAAGCGACGGAGCTCACCTGGGAGAAGCTGGTCAACCTGGCTTATTTCGATCGAGTGAACCTCTGCGCACAGGCCCATTACGCCACCCCGGACATTTTTTTCGATCGGGATACGAACAAGGGCAATCCCTTCGCCTACTATGCCTACGGTACGGCACTCGTGGAGGCCTCCCTGGACTGTTTGCGCGGAACCTATAGCCTCGACGCCGTGCGCGTCGTGCACGATTTCGGCCGGAGCCTCCATCCACTCGTGGACCTGGGTCAGATGGAAGGGGGCATTGTCCAGGGTGTGGGCTGGATGCTCCTGGAGGAGGTGATGCATGACGCCGACGGGAAGCTCCTGACGGACACCCTGGCGACATATAGGATTCCGGACATTCACTCCATACCCGGAGAAATCCAGGTGCATTTCCTGGAAGATGCCGAGAACCCGCCGGGGATCTTTCAATCCAAGACGGTAGGGGAGCCTCCTTTTCTCTATGGCATTGGAGCATACTTCGCGGTGCTGCAGGCCATGAAAGCCTTTCGTCCGGATGTGAAACTCCCGTTTTCTTCTCCCATGACCCCGGAAAAGGTCCTCCTGGCCCTGTATCCCGGGGACCGGCCGGTTTGAAGCCCATTTGCGGGGCAGCCACGCTCCGGATGAAAAGCCAAAGGTAAGCAAATCCTCTCAAGTCTTTGCCCTCTTCGGACGATGGAAAGCATCAGAGCGGCTTTCTCGTGTTTCGGGAAGAGGGGGGATCGAGGATGGAGGAGAGGCGACAGGGTGAAAAAATAAGATGCCCCCACTGCGGCCGTGAAGGGGAAAACCCGACGGAATGCCTCCGGTGCGGGATCATTTTCCAACAGTACCAGGGGGCGTACGTTTCCCATTCGAAAGGAGCCGGCTTCTCTGCCGGTTCCATCACTTTTTATGACACCGAAGGAGAAAGGCGGCAGTTTCTCTTCCTTGCTTTCCTGGTTGCTCTCCTGGCGGGTATCCTTTACTATAATCTGCATGTTTCAGCAGATGTCCGGCATCCTCCTGGCATCCTGGTTTCAGCCGTACCGGAGCAGGTGATCATTAAAAACGGGAGCCCCTGGCGCGATGGGGATCGCGTTTTTGTACCCCTGGCGCGGTTCCACCTGGAGGCCCGGGTGCTTGGTGCAGAACGGTATCGCTTCGATCGGATGGCAGATTTTTGTCCGGTCGATCTGGCTCTGGGGTGGGGTCCCATGTCCGATCAAAACGTCCTGGATCGATTGGAAATCGGGCAGGGCAGCCGACGGTTTTTTGTGACGTCTCTCGGCTGTAGTCCTCATCTGCCCTGGCCCATCATCATGTCCCACAGCTCGAACATGCACATGATTCCGGCAAACGGGGCCGTGAAGAAATCGCTCCAAAGCGTTCGGGCAGGGGAACTCATCGAAATCGAAGGGTTTCTCATGGGAATTCAGGAAGGAGGCTGCTGGGCATGGTTCAGTTCCCTCAGTCGGATGGATACGGGGGATGGGGCGTGTGAAATCGTCTGGGTCGAGCACCTGGCCCGCAGGCGCAACTAGGATCAACGATTTGGAAGGAAGGATGGACCTTCCCCCATGAAGCCAAGAGACTGGGTATCTGCATAAAATCAACGGTCGGGGCGACTTATGCGATTGACGATCTTCTGGCGCGCCATCCTGGCTCAAAGTGTTTTGATCGCGCTCATTTCCTGTATCGGCCTCTATGCCCACTCCAAGCTCAACGAGATCACTCAGCTGGGCGCGAGCATCCTGGAGGTGGATACGGCGTGCATCCGGGAAGAAAAGCAGCTCATCAAGATCTTCCTGACGGAGCTCCGTAACGGCGAAAAGTATCTTCTCTTTCGTGACAAGAACCTCAAAGCCGCTTTCCTCCAGGCCGGAACGGATTTCAACGAGTCGCTGGAGAGGATAGCCGGTCTTGCCGATAGCCCCTGGGAGCAGGAAACCCTTGCCGGGATCCGTGCTTCCCACGAACGCTACGGCGCAGAAGTGTTCCGTCTGCCGGCTGCAGGCAAGCCGGAAGGCAAGAGCAAGCGGACTGAAATCAGTGATGATGTCCTGGACCGGACAAATGAACTGATCCGCTACCGCGAACAGGTCATTGCCGACAAAATGGCCAGGTCGCGTGACGAGGCTTCCTCTGCTGCAGAAACCATTCATTGGGTTGCCTTGAGAGGCATCCTGGGGGCTGTCCTGCTGGCGTACTTTTTTGCCCGGGGGTTGAGCACCCCGCTGCGCAAATTGGCGCGCGAGATGCGCCGGGTGGGGCGGGGGGAATTCGCACGGTCGCTGCAGATCAGAGCACCCAAGGAAGTCCACGAATTGGCGGAGAGCTTCAACTGGATGACGGACAAGCTCGCCGAGCTCGACAAGCTCAAATCCGACTTTACAGCCCACGTCTCCCATGAGCTGCGCACTCCCTTGACAGCCATCAAGGAGGGATCCTCGCTGCTCCTGGAAGAGATCCCCGGCCCTCTCACGCCCTCGCAGCGGGAAATTGTAGAAGTCGTCAGCGGGCACTGCCAGCACCTCTTCCAAAGCATCTCGTCCATTTTGGATCTGTCCAAGATGGAAGCGGAGATGATGGAATACGAATTCGTGCCCTGCGATCTCGCGGCGGTCCTTCAAAAGAGCATCCAGAAGGTGGAATTGATTGCCCGCAGCAGGCGTATTGAATTGGAATGCTCCCTGGCGAAAGATCTGCCCCTTCTGCTTCTGGATGAGAAAAGGATCCAGCAGGTTGTCGACAACCTGCTGAATAATGCTCTCAAATTCACTCCCGAAGGGGGGAAGGTGTCGGTGGAGAGCTTCCTGAACAACGGAGGAAGCGATGGGCATGGCCAGGTCCAAGTGAAGATTTCCGATTCGGGAGAGGGGATCCCGCAGGAGGAATTGAATCGGATTTTCGATCGCTTCTATCAAGGGGCCTCGGGCAATGGAATCAACCAGGGGACGGGGCTGGGGCTGGCCATCGCCCGGTACATTGTTGAAGGTCACCAGGGAATGCTTTGGGCTGAGTGCCAGGCGGAAAAAGGCTCGACCTTTATTTTTACA
>DAIQOB010000159.1:0-6536 GCA_036788075.1 Syntrophobacteraceae bacterium | reverse complement strand
ACAGGCTCAGGGCGAACGGTTTGTTTTGTTAGAAAACTTTTGCTAAGGTACTTAGCAGTTCTTCCATTCCGGTGAGCGTCTTTCCTCAAAGCTTTTGATTCCCTCCAGCGTGTCCTGGGTCTTCATCAGTGAATTGAGGAAGTAATCGTTGGATTTCTGGAAGGCTTCTGCAAACGGGAGCCCAAGGGTCATTTTGACGGCGCGCTTGTTCATGCGAATGATGAGCGGGCTGTTGTAGCGGATCTCTTCGACCATGTCGATGACGGCCTGGTCGAAATGGTGATCTTCCACCACGTGGCTGACAAATCCCAGCTTGAGGGCATCCCCGGCGGTATAGGTTTTGCCGGTGGTGCAGATTTCAATGGCCTTGGCAGGGCCGACGATCTCCTGCAGCCGGACGACGGCATAGGGCGGGAAAAAGCCCAGTTTGATTTCGGGCTGACCGAACTTGGCACTCTCAGAGGCCACGATGAAGTCGCAACCGATGGCCAGCTCCATTCCGCCACCCAGGCAAGCCCCATGCACTGCCGCAATGATGGGCACATCCAGCTGGTTGATGAGCTCGAAAATACGCCCGAACACTCTGACCATCTCGCCAACCATATCCGGCTTGTGGTCACCGACCTCGACACCGGCACACCAGCTTTTGCCGTCACCCTTTATCACCACGCATTTGAGCTCATTGTCCGCAATGAGTGATTCCAGCAGGGTGTTGAGCTCATTCATCATTTCGATGTTCAACACGTTATGCTTCGGACGCGCCAGGGTGATCCGGGCAACTCCGTCAGTCATTTCTAAAATCAGGTTCTTAAAATCGGACATCTGCCAATTCTCCCGTTCAGTAGTTTCAGGGATTTCCAGGCAAGGAAACGCAATCCCAATTGCCGGCGCAACGATCGGCCGCAGCTGAAAGCTCAAGCGCCATTTTCACCGCAGGCACCGTTAGATATACTGTCCGCCATCTACCTTGATGACTTCACCCGTGACATGTCGAGCCCTGTCCGAAGCGAGGAAGGCGATGACATTGGCAAGGTCCTCGGGCTGCCCGACTCTCTTGAGAACGATTTCCCCCATGGCCATATCGACAATCTTATCCCGCGCCTCGGAATCCCTCAGCATGGGCGTTTCAATGAGGCCCGGTGCCACGGCATTTACATTGACTCCAAAGGCTCCCAGCTCCTTGGCTATCGCTTTGGTGTAGCCGATGATGCCGGCCTTGGATGCCGAGTAGTTGGACTGCCCGAACTTGCCCCGCAGGCCGTTGATGGAGGTCACATTGATGATCTTTCCGTATTTCTGGTCCTTGAACAGAGGCGCCACGTGACGGGTAAAATTGAAATAGCCCTTCAGGTTGACCTCGATGACACGGTCCCACTGCTCTTCGGTCATTTTCCACGAAACGGCATCCCAGTTCATTCCCGCGTTGTTTACCAGGATATCGATGCGTCCGAACGCCTCGAGTGCCTGCTTCACGACATTCTCCGCCTCGGCGAACACCGCAATGTCGCACTTGACTGCAAGAGCTTTCCGACCCATCTTACGGATCTGCTCCGCAAAATCCTTAGCCTCTTGTTCGTGCTTACGATACGTCAGGCAAACATTGGCACCTTCCTCAGCAAGCATGAGAGAAGTAGCGGCACCGATACCCAGCGACCCACCCGTAACAATTGCGTTTTTTCCTTCCAGCAGCATAATGACCCCTGTTCATCAATAAAAGTTAAAGATATATGGCAAGCTTCTTGCCGAAAGCCCAACGTCCATTCAGTTGGCACCCACACAAATAAAAGCTATGTTACAGCTATAATGTATTTAGTCAAGAAGAACTTGATACTTTCATCAAAATTTTAGGATAGAAGGCCTCAAGCCTTTTGGGGCGTTACCCAGCTCCCCTCCCCGGCATAGGCCTGGGCCACTTCCTTCAACTCATTTCTGCGCGCCAGGAACTGGTCCTTCATGGTCCGAAGCCAATCGGCGTGATGCCTGGCTTCTTCGTAGCTCAGGAAAAGGGTGTGCTCACCGGCCCGGGTATGCACCCGGAGTCGCCCCTCTTCCCAACCGGCAGGACCGGCACTGCTGCAAAGCATGCATCGTACCTGACCTTTCGGGAGAAAGCGGAAGGTATCTCCCCCGCAGACGGGGCAGAGCGGTACAGAGGGTTCGGCAGGCTCGCGGTTTCCCTCCAGCGACCGGGCAAGGCGCAATGCCGTCTCGCGCCCCCCGCTTTTCAGGAAAATCTCGCCCGGCAGGGCCCCGTAAAGCACCGCGGAGCCCCTGAGGTCCCCCATGGTCAACTTGACAAAGCTCTCCACATCCAGCTTGGTATGGCCTTCCATCCCCTCGATGCCCGCGATGGCAACGGCAACAGCGGGTTTCCCCCAAAGTCCGTCAAGATGGCCATAAAAGCACAGTCCCCTGTCCAGGAAACGTTTGAGGCTTGCATTGGCCCCCAGCAGGTAAGTGGGAGATGCAATGACATAGGCGTCGGAATGGATCAATGCATCCAGGACCAGGCTGAAGTCATCGTTTTGAGGACACTTTCCCTCATCAAAAATACATTGATAGCAGGCTTTGCAGGGACGAATGTCCATCTGGGGCAGCCTGAGAAGCTTCAGCTCCCAATCCCCCGAAAGCTGCCTGAAAAGCTCTTTCACGAACAACTCTGAATTGCCGGACTTCCTGAGAGAACCAACGATACCCAGCAACGTTTTTGCCATTTGCATTATCCTCCCTCGCTGATAGTAAAAGTGAGACTCGGGTATGCCTTGAGACCAGCCGAGGCCCTCACGAGACTCCAGCAGCCCGTCCGAACACCCGCCGTCCTGTCCCCGGTATCCCTCAAACATAGCTAGAACGTAATCACGATATGGCTACATTACAGCTTGACCTGCTCTTTGACAAATGCTAACTTTTCAATCGCGTGCTTCGGGAGCATTTGGATCCCATGGAATGCCCCATCTGGGTAAAAAATTCAATGCGGATGCGTGCACGCACCCCACCCGGGGGAGGCCGTTGGGACCCTGTGGTTTTAATGCAACCGAATCAGGGAAACGCTACCGCACGCAAGAAATTGATGGAGATGGACCTCATCGGCAAAACAGGCCGACGGGCCTCCGGTGCCTGGAGGCGGTGCGTCTGTAAAGGGCAGCACCCGCCTTGCAGCTACTTTAATCCAAAAGGTTGTTGACCGGAGGATGAACCGCAGAGCGAACGAACCGGGGATGGAAAAACCTGGTGGCAGTGCAAAGTGACCCCGTTTTCATGGATCTCTGCCAAATCCTTCAATCCCAATCGGTACCAATGCAGAGGCGCAATCAAAGTGGCACTGAACAAGAAAATGCTCAAGGAAGAGGATACCTCACGCGATACTTCCCCTGAGGCAGACAGCGCGGCGGACAGTTCCCGGAAAAAGGTCAAGTTTGAAGTGTTCGGAGAAGAAATGTTGGAAAAGGGCGTCAAGCTCAGCGGCAACAGCGGCCGGGTCTACCTGCCGCCGGACTGGGTCGGCCATAAGGTCAAAGTGATTCGCATAGACTGAGACCGAAAACCATGCGGACGGTCCGCCTCCCCGAAGGGAAGCCGCTGCCGGCCCTGCATCTGACGAGATATTGTCAGACCGTGCGCCCCCTGCCGGTATTCAGCTACACTGCGGAGCTGATGGATACCGGCTCTCCATGCCTGTCTGCCCGGACATGCAGGGGAATTCCTGATTTAGTGCGACAGTCCGCTGCCTACGTTCACCCCGGCCTCTCGCACGCCCGGGAAGCAGCCTGCATTGCAAAAAGAGCTATCGCCGCCGGCAGGGGCACTTCAGCCCATGGGATCCCGCCCTTCATTGCTCATCGCTCCAATCATCGTCGCAAGCCTCACGACTGCATGCTCCCGGGCTGCATGTCCCGGCCCCTGCTCCGACATCGCGCCCCTGCTCACCATATCTACAAATCTCCCGGTTCAGACATTCACACCGTTATTTTTTTGTTGACACAGAGAAATGGAGCCATTTATGCTCTCTCCCAATAGGACAATCGATTAGCCTATTGGGAGAAAATACAATGACGAGATCCATCGGCGCTGTCGAAAAGGCAGTGGATATTCTCTACCTCTTCACATCAGAGCACCCGGAGTTGTCCGCGCTGGAGATCGCGGAGAAGCTGGGCATGCCTTTGAGCTCGGCCTATAAGTACCTGCAGGCCTTCCTGAACAAACAGTTCCTCCTGAAAAACGAAAAGACCAACAAATTCTACCCTGGGCTGAACGCCCTGAAACTGGGTCTTCTGGCCGCGGAAAAAACCTCCGTCATCGAGGTCGCTTCTTCTTATCTCGAATCGATGGTCGCGCGCTCTCACGAAACTGCGGTTTTGACTGTGCCGGATGGTCTCCAGGTCGTCTGTGTCGATGTCAGGCACAGTCCCAGGGCATGGAGGATCACCACCAACAAGGGTGCAACGCTTCCGTTGTACGCCGGGGCTCCCGGAAAGGCTGTCCTGGCCTTCAAGGAGCGGGCCTTCATAGACCGGCTCATTCAGATCACAGGGCTTCTCAAGCTCAACAAGAATACCATCACGGGCGTGGAGCAGCTCTACGCTGAACTGGCGGCAATCCGACGAGAAGGGTTCAGCAAAAGCGATTCCGAGTGCATCTGCGACATCTGCTCCGTCGGCGCCCCGATTTTTGATCACAAGGGGGATGTCATCGCGTCCGTCGCGGTGGCCGGGTCTTCAGACAGGATTTTTGGCGAGAATAACCAGGAACTGATCCAACTGGTGAAAGAGAGCGCCAGGGGGATCTCCGCGGAGCTGGGATATGTCGAAAGTCAAAGAAAGCATTTTGATGAACCCGCCTGATGGACTTGTCCCGGGAGTTCCCACAGTGCCGACACGGGCAGCATTGCCGGTGAGCAATAAGAAGGGAGCAAATGAAAGGGGTGGTGGTCCAGGCTCCCGCTGACGGCCGGATTGCCCGGTCCTTTCCCCGATGGGACAATCAGCCTGGGCTTTCTGACCGCGGCAGCCGCTCATACTTTAAACCGTAGGACTGGATGAAAAGGAGGTTTTGAAACATGGGAAATTTTTGCACGCTCAGACAGATGATCATTCGGAATCTGGAGTACAACCCCGACAGAACCGCGCTCATTGAAGGGGAGAGAAAATACTCCTTCAAGGAATTTGCCGACCGGACGCGCAGTATTGGAAACGCGCTGCTGGGGTTCGGGTTGAAGAAGGGAGACCGGGTAGCCATACTTAGCAAGAACAGCATCGAGAATGCCGAATCCTACTTCAGCATCCCCAATGCGGGTCTCGTCATGGTGATGCTCAACTTCCGGCTGGCTCCGCCTGAAATCCTCTCGATCCTGAAAGATTCCGGGGCATCGGTGCTCATGGTCAACGAAGAGTACTTCCCTCAGTACGAACAGATCAAAGGCGAACTCGATTTTGTTAAAAAATTCATCTTCATCGGGGACAAGGCCAAGACGCCGGCCGGGTGGTACCATTATGAAACCTTGATTGCCGAGACCCCCTCCCACGAACCCGAGGTGGAGGTTTTCGAAGAAGACCTGGCCGCCCTCATGTACACGAGCGGCACGACGGGGGCAGCCAAAGGCTGCATGGCGACCCACAGCAATTACTACCACGCGGGCAGAAGTCTGACCCTTGAAATGAAGATGAACCGCGATGACATGGGCATCATAGCCTCTCCCCTCTTCCACGCCACCGGTGAAGTCGTCCTCATGAACGACATGTACAGCGGGACACCTTCCGTCATTCTGACCGCATGGGACACCGTCGAATTCATGCGCCTGGTTGAAAAACACAAGGTCACGACGGGCATGCTGGCAACGCCCATGCTGCTGTTTCTCGTGCAGCATCCCGATGCGGAGAAATATAATCTGAGCAGCCTGAAAAAGATCTTTTTCGCCGGCGCGCCCGTCACCCCCATCGTTTTTCAGAAAGCCATCGAACGCTTCGGCAATGTCTTTGTCCATCTTTTTGGAACGACGGAAACAGTGGGTCAGGCCACGATCTTGAGGACCGAGGAAATTGCCGACGCTCTGAAGGAAGGCCGTACGGATATCCTCGCTTCCTGCGGGCGGTCCTTTGCCGACATGCAGAGCCAGGTGGTGGACGAGGAAGATCGCCCTGTCCCTCCCGGGGCCGTAGGGGAGATGCGGGTCCGCGGACTGGGCACGACGCTGGGGTACTGGAACAAGGAAGCTGAGACTCGAAAAGATTTCCGCAATGGGTGGTATTACTCCATGGATCTTTGCAAGGTGGATGAACAAGGATTCATTTACGTTGTGGACAGGAAAAAGGATATGATCATCACGGGCGGCGAGAATGTTTACCCGGCCGAGGTGGAAAGTGTTCTCTACAAGCATCCCGCCGTCGCTCAGACAGCGGTCATCGGTCTGAAGGATGAGAAATGGGGTGAGATTGTGACCGCTCTCGTCATCAAAAAGTCGGATGTGGACGCCACGGAAGAAGACATCCGGGCTTTCTGCAAGAAAGAGATCGCCGGCTACAAGGTGCCCAAGAAGGTTC
>DAIQOB010000158.1:0-6550 GCA_036788075.1 Syntrophobacteraceae bacterium | reverse complement strand
GCGTAAAGCCGCACCGCGTTGCCGGCCTTGGCCAGGCGGATGTTGATGAGTCCCTGCTGCGCCGAGTAGAGCGAGCGCTGAGCATCCAGCACGCTCAGATAGGTGTCGGTTCCCTTCTCGTACCTGGCGAACGAGAGCTGGTAGGTTTCATCGGTGGCTTCCACGAGAGACTCCTGTGCCAGGAGCTGATTCCCCACGGTGCCCTTCACGGCAAGGGCATCGGCCACATCCCTGAAAGCCCCCTGGATCGCCCCTTCATATTGTGAGACCGCGATCTCCCGCTGTACTTTGGTCACTTTGAGGGCCGACCAGGCGCGAGGGTCGAAAATCGGCATGGAGACGCGGGCAGCATAGTTCCAGACATCCGTGCCGGACTGAAAGAGGTTGGATAGATCGTCGCTTGCAGTCCCGATGGCGGTGGTGAGGGAGATGTTGGGGAAGAGTGCCGCGCGGGCGGCGCCGATGTTTGCATTGGTCGCCTTGAGCAGGCTTTCGGCCTGAAGAATGTCCGGTCTGCGCAGGAGCACGTCGGAGGGGAGGCCCGGAGAAATGTCCGGCAGCGGTGTGACGCTGCTCAGCCCCTCCGGCAGCAGTTCGGCGGGCACGGGCGCCCCCACCAGCAGGTTCAGAGCGTTTTCATCCTGAGCCACCAGTCCGGTAAACCGGGCAACATCCACCCGTGCCGCGTCCACTCTCTGCTGAACCTGACGAAGGTCCAGTTTGGGCGCTAGCCCCACTTCAAAGCGCCGTTGAATCAAATTGTAGGAGGCCTGCTGCGCTTCGAGGGTGGACTTGGCCAGCTGCAGGTTTTCCCGGTCGGCGGCGAGGGTCAGGCAGGTATTCGCCACCTCGGATATCAAGAGGATCTGAGCGCTGCGCCGGGCATGCTCTGTGGCGAAGTATTCTTCCAGAGCGCTCTGCTCCAGGCTCCGGATACGGCCGAAGAAGTCGATTTCCCAGGAAGTGATGCCCAGGTTGGCGCTGTACTGTTCGATGGTGGTCGCGTGGGACGAACCGGAGTTATTGGTCAAAACGCGCTGCTTGATGGCGTTTCCGTTCGCATCCACCGTCGGCAGGAGCTCGTAGCGTTGGATTCGGTAGAGGGCACGGGCCCTTTCGACATTCAGAGCGGCCACCCGCAGGTCGCGATTGTTCGCCAGCGCCATTTCGATGATCTTGGGGAGGCGTTTCCCGACGAAAAAATTCCTCCACTGCAGATCGGCGCCGACCGGAGCGTCCGGGGAGGACGGAATGTCCTTGTAGGCGGCACCGCTCGGCCATTCCGCAGGAACCGGCGCCTGGGGCCGCGCATACTCGGGGATCATGGTGCAGCCGTTCAAAAGAAGGGTTGCCGCCGATAAAAATGTAGCCATTTTCCTCAGGATCATGTTATTGCTCCTCCAAAGCAGTTTCTGCTGCCAGAGCAGGTACTTGCGCTGGAGCGCCTTTCTTCTTGCCGAACAACTGGACCACGACCACGTAGAACAGTGGTATGAATGGAGTCGCCAGGAAGGTGGCGGCCAGCATCCCGCCCAGAACGCCGGTGCCGATGGCCGTTTGCGCTCCCGCGCCGGCACCGGTGGCGAGCGCCAGGGGAAGAACACCGAAGCCGAAGGCAAGTGAAGTCATGACAATCGGGCGAAGCCTCAGCCTGGAACCTTCCAGCGTGGCTTCGATCAGTCCCATGCCTTCCTTGACCTTGTCCATGGCGAACTGAACGATCAAGATGGCGTTTTTTGTCGTCAGACCGAGGACGGTGAGGAGCCCGATCTGGAAATAGACATCGTTGGGGAATCCACGGAGTGATGCGGCCGCAATGCTGCCGATCACCCCCAGCGGCAGAGTCAGCATGATCGAAATGGGAAGCGTCCAACTCTCATAAAGGGCTGCAAGGCAAAGAAAAATCACGATCATGGAAAAGGCGTACAGCAGCGGAGCCTGGGACTTCGACATCCGTTCCTGGTAGGAGAGGCCTGTCCAGTCAAACCCGATGCCCTGGGGCAATTTCGAGGCGATTTCTTCCATGGCCTGCATCGCCTCCCCCGAGCTCTTCCCCGGTGCGGGCTCACCCCAGATGTTCAATGATGGGAAGCTGTTGAAACGCTCCAACCGCGGCGATCCATAAAACCAGTGGCCGGTGGCGAAAGAGGTGAAAGGGGTCATTGTGCCGGCACCATTGCGGACATAAAGACGTTCCAGATCTTTTGGCAGCATACGATACGGGGCATCGGCCTGAACGTATACCCGTTTGACACGCCCTCCCTGGATGAAGTCATTGACATAGGCGCCGCCAAAGGCCGCAGAGATGGTCGTGTGAATAGAATCAATAGGAACCCCCAGTGCACCGGCTTTTTCCCAATCCACATCGATGCGGTATTGGGGGACATCCTCCAGGCCGTTGGGGCGCACACGGGTCAGCCTTGGATCCTTGGAGGCCATGCCGAGCAACTGGTTGCGGGCCGCCATCAAGGCTTCATGACCCAGTCCGCTCCGGTCCTGCAGCTGGAAGTCGAATCCACCCGCCTGTCCGAGCTCCAGGACTGCCGGCGGTGGGAAGGCGAATACCCTGGCATTACGAATCTGAGAGAACTTTCCCATGGCGCGTTTCACCAGGGCATTGACTTTCAGGTCGGCCCTGCGGCGCAAGTTCCAGTCTTTCAGCTGAACGAATGCCAGACCCACGTTCTGCCCTGTTCCTGAAAAGCTCCGGCCGGCAAGCGTGAAGCAGGAGCCTACCGCTTCCTTTTCATCCACCAGAAAATGGTTTCGCACTTGATTCATGACCTGCTCGGTCTGCTCCAGAGTTGAACCCGCAGGCATCGCTGCCTGAACAAACATGATCCCCTGATCTTCACTGGGGAGGTAAGCGGTGGGCATTCGCTGGAAAAGAAAGCCGAGGGCCGCCACCAGGAGAACGTAAATGAGCAGATAGCGGAGCTTCCTGCCAAGAATATGTCCCACCATGGCCTGGAACATATCTCTGGCCTTGCGGAATGTCCGGTCGAACCATCGGAAAAACGGGCGAAAGAGAAAGAAGGCACTGTCCGCGGGCTCATGTCCCTTGCGGACAGGCTTGAGGAGCGATGCACACAGGACGGGGGTGAGGATCAGTGCCACCAGGACCGAGAGGAGCATGGCTGCGATGACGGTCACGGAAAACTGCCGGTAGATGACTCCGGTAGAGCCGGTGAAGAAAGCCATGGGGCCGAAAACCGCCGAGAGCACCAGTCCGATTCCAATGAGCGCGCTGGTGATTTCTCCCATGGATTTGCGAGTTGCTTCCTTGGGTGAGAGCCCTTCCTCGGTCATGACCCTTTCGACATTTTCGACCACGACGATGGCGTCGTCCACCAGGAGGCCGATGGCCAGCACCATGGCGAACATGGTCAGCATGTTGATGGAAAACCCAAACAATCCGAGCACGGCGAAGGTCCCCAGGATGACCACCGGAACAGCCATCGTCGGAATCAGCGTGGCGCGGATGTTTCCCATGAAAAGATACATGACCAGGAAAACCAGCAGGATCGCTTCGAACAGGGTTTTGACCACCTCATCGATGGCCACCTTCACGAAGGGAGTCGTGTCGTAAGGGTAGATGACCTTCATGCCGGGGGGAAAATATCTGGAAAGCTCCTTCAATTTCGCCTTGACGGCATCGGCAGTATCCAGGGCATTGGCGCCCGGGGCCTGCCGAACGGCCAGGGCGGACGCAGGTTTTCCATTGAAGAGGGACTGGCTTCCATAGCGTTCGGTGCCTAACTCTGTACGCCCTACGTCGCTCACGCGCACGATGGATCCATCCGGGTTGGTTCGCAACGGGATGGCAGCGAATTCCTCCGGGGTCTTGAGCAGGTTCTGAACGATGATGGACGCGTTCAACCGTTGCCCTTCTACCGAAGGCGCCCCACCGAACTGACCTGCGGAAATTTCAACGTTGTAAGCGCGAAGCTTTTGGATGACATCTTCGACCGTCATCCGATAATCGGCCAGTTTGTCCGGATTCAGCCAAACCCGCATGGCATACTGGGAGCTGAAGACTTCCACTTCACCTACTCCCGGAACCCTTGCCAACACCTGTTGGATGCTGGATTGCGCGTAGTCCGCCAAATCATTGTCGTCCATGCTGCCGTCTTCTGAGGTCAGTCCCACAATAATGAGCCAGTTTCTCGTTGACTTGCTGACCTTCACTCCCTGACTTTGCACTACATCGGGCAAACTCGCCATGGCGAGCTGAAGCTTGTTCTGTACTTGTGCCCAGGCGAGGTCCGGATCGGTTCCAGGCGCAAAAGTCAGCTCGATTCTCCCGCTGCCGGAGGCGTCACTCGTGGCGGACATGTACAGCAGTTTGTCAAATCCAGTCATCTTTTGTTCGATGATCTGAATCACGCTGTCTTCAACGGTCTGCGCAGAAGCCCCGGGATAGAAAGCATCGATGGCGATGGAAGGAGGAGCAATAGGCGGATATTGGGAGATGGGCAGATTGTGGATCGCCAGACCGCCTGCGAGCATCATGATGATGGCGATGACCCAGGCAAAAACCGGGCGGTCCAGGAAAAAATTCGATAACATTACTCTACTTTCCTCCGTTATTTCGATGGAGTGGACTGGCTGTTCGTGTGCGACTCCCCAGTACTGGCTTTAGAGTCGGCAGATGCCGCGTTCGCCTGGGGTGAGGGGGCCGGTGCGGCATGGGTGGATTCTGCAGTCGTTTTTTGCTCGTCCAGGGATACGACTTTCACGGCCATACCCGGTCGAACGTTCAGCATGCCTTCGACGACGAGCCGATCGCCGGCCGACAGGCCCGACGCTATGAGCCACTGGTCTCCGATGGCGCGATTGAGGGTCAAAATTTTCTGACGGACCGTTCCGCCTTCATCCACCACCAGCGCGACGGCTTCCCCCTTGGTATTGCGGCTCACCCCCTGCTGCGGAGCCAGGATCGCCTGTTCGGCCGTGCCCTCCTGGACGATGGCCCGCACAAACATGCCGGGCAGGAGGAGATGCTCCGGGTTGGGGACCACAATGCGCAGGGTAAAGGAGCCGGTTGCCGGGTCCACCGTAACATCTCGGAATTGCAGCTTGCCTTCACGGGGATAGGGCGTTCCGTCCTCCAGGAGCATACGTACGGCTTTCCCGTTTTTTTCATCGGCGCTGAGCTGGCCCGTTTCCAGGTTGCGCTTCAGGCGGAGGAGCTCGGCGGACGACTGTGCCACGTCCACGTAGATGGGGTCCAGTTGCTGAATGGTTGCCAGGGCCGCGGGCTGATAGGCCGTCACCAGCGCCCCGTCCGTCACACTGGACTTGCCGATGCGCCCGGAAATGGGGGCGTTGACCTGGGTGTAGCCCAGGTTGATGCGAGCGGCCTCGACCTGTGTCTTCCAGTATTCGATTTCGGCCTGAGCCTGCTGGACGGCGGCTGCGGCATCGTCATAGTCCTGGCGACTGACGGCTTTGTCCACGAGCAGCTCCCGGTAGCGCTCGGCCCTGGACCGGATGGACGGCAGGTTCGCCTGTGCCTTGCCAAGAGATGCCCTGGCGGAGTCGAGAGCGACCTGAAAGGGGGCGGGATCGATCTGGTACAGGAGCTGTCCGGCCTTGACATCGGAGCCCTCCCGGAACAGGCGCTTCTGGATGATGCCGTTCACCTGGGGCCGGATTTCCGAGACAAGGTAGGGAGAAGTGCGCCCCGGAAGTTCAGTGGTCAGCTCCACCCGCTGGGGTTGGATGGTCACCGTGGCCACTTCCGGAGTGGGAGGGGGAGTCTGTTGCTGTTGGGCATTCCCGTTGTTGCAGCCGCCCAGCATCAGGAGGCTCGCCAAAGCCGTCAAAGCCAGAGTCCATCTCAGGCATTCATAAGCATTCTTGTTTCGTTGCATTAAAAACCTCCAGAAATATTGATCATGAGGGATTCCACGGAGAAGATTCGGCACAAAATCACTGCGCATTGAGTCCTTTCAAGAAAATATCCAATATGGCGTCCGGGTCTTCCGGGTAGGGGTGGCCTTCGGGATCGTCGAGCCAGAGAAGCAGGAGGGCATCGATGACGCTGTCCAAAGCGATGGCCAGCTGATAGGGGGGAGCGATGGGGTTGAACCGTTTGTTCTGAATTCCACTCTCGAAGATCGCGGCGATTTTCTCCAGAAAACCGTAAATGCGCCGCCGCAAAGATTCGTCGAGCCCCGCCTTGAGGTTGAAGCTCGCTCCTTTGCTCTCGGCAAGAAAAATGCGGACAAAGGGAAGGGTGCTTCGAAACCTTTCTCCCTTGGTCCGTACATAGTTGCGCAGCTTTTCGACCTCGTCATCCGCTGCTTCGATCGCTCGCAGGAGGGCATCCTCAAATTCGTCACATTTCTCCAGCACAAGGGCCTTGTAAAGATCCTCCTTGTTCTGGAAGAATTTGTAGAGGGTGCCGATGGCAAACTCGGCCCTCCCCGCAATCTCGTGCATGGAGACGTTGTGATAGCCTTTTTCGGAAAAAAGATCGAAGGCGGCCGAGAGCATTTCCTGGCGCTGCCTCAATTTCTCTCTTTCCCGCCTGGTGAGCTTGTTT
>DAIQOB010000157.1:0-6602 GCA_036788075.1 Syntrophobacteraceae bacterium | reverse complement strand
CCAGGAACTGGCACCGGCGCCTTCCCCCCTCTCGGAAAAGACGAAGGAACAGGTGGAGGTGGAATGCAAGTATGAAGGGTATCTCAGGCGGCAGGAATTGGAGATCAAGAAGTTCAACTCCCTGGAGAACATGCTCCTTCCCGAAGGCTTCCCTTATGACAGCGTGCCGGGGCTCTCCAATGAGATCAGGCAGAAGCTGGGAGCTTTACGGCCGCTATCGCTGGGCCAGGCTTCCCGCGTGCCGGGTGTGACTCCCGCAGCCCTGTCCGCACTGATGATCTATCTGAAGCGTTTTCGTTCCCAGGAGGGCGGAGGAACGGAAGATCCCCATGTGAAGAACCGTTTGTCGGCAGAAAAAACTTGATTAGATGTCAATGATTCCTATAGAGTGATTTAGCATAGTTTCCGTCAATGTACCATTCAATGTTCAAAGCCTCGACTGAATCATTTCAGGCACGGTCCACAAGGGGGAAATTTAATGGAGGAGATCAACGACAAAGATTTCATAACGACGCTGAGGGAGCATGGTCTGCAGGTGACCTATCAGAGGTTGGCCATTTACCAGGCGCTTTACTTCACAAAGGAACATCCCAGTGCGGAGTTGATCTACCAGCAGGTTAAAAAGCGCTTTCCCATGATCTCTCTGGGAACCGTTTACAAAACCTTGGAAAAATTTTACGAAGTCGGGCTCATCCAAAAAGTCAGCCCCCTCACCGAGGTGGCTCGATACGACGCCATCGTCAGCTCGCATTATCACATGGTTTGCCTGAAATGCCAGGCCATTGCGGATGTCGAGGGGTTCGAGGTTACAGGAAATATTCCGCTTCCTGAAGGAAACCATTTCCAGGTCGTGCGTCAGCAGGTTGTCTTCCAGGGCTACTGCTCGGACTGTCAGGAGAGTGCCTGACCTGCCCCTCCCAATGGATTCCAAACATTTTTTGTCTCTTTGCTCAGGATTCTTTTGA
The DNA here is from genome assembly GCA_036788075.1 of Syntrophobacteraceae bacterium. Classification (GTDB taxonomy): domain Bacteria; phylum Desulfobacterota; class Syntrophobacteria; order Syntrophobacterales; family Syntrophobacteraceae; genus Desulforhabdus. The sequence continues at coordinate 5,637 of DAIQOB010000157.1, read as the reverse complement.
CATTCCTGCTCAGAATCATCCTTTTGCTCATCCCTGCCTTTTTGTTTCTGCTTGAATCGACGGAGGGGATTATGCTAAGGGATGCAACCAGCGGGGAGCATGGAATTTTTGTTTCAATCAAATCGTGTGTTTCATCGCAGGATGGTATTTATCCAAATCACATAAGGATTTAAGGAAGGGAAAAGAAGGAGGAAGAACCGTGAACATTGTCGTGGTGTTGAAGCAAACTCCTGATACTGAATCGGTCATTCGCATTGCTGCTGATGGCAAGTCCGTGGTCACCGATGGCTTCAAGTGGATCATCAATCCGTACGATGAATTTGCAGTGGAAGCGGCCCTGCGCTTGAAACAGCAACATGGGGGAACGGTGACGATTTTGAGCTATGGTCCTCAGCGCGTGGTGGAGTCCATTCGTACGGCTCTGGCCATGGGTGCGGACAATGCGGTAATGATCGCAGATGACGCCATCGAAAGCTATGGACGCTTGAAGCTGGCGAAGGCTGTTGCAACTGCCATCAAACAGCTGAACGCCGACATCGTTTTGATGGGCTCTCGGGCGGTAGATTACGATATGGCCCAACGCGGCCCCATGGTGGCCGAATTCCTGGATTGGCCCCATCTGCCCCTGGCGGTATCCATCGAATGCGATGGGAGCAAGGTCACCATCCAAAGGCCTATCGAAGGTGGGAAAGTGACCATGCAATCGACGTTGCCCGTCCTGGTGACGTTTGGTGGCTCCCATGCCGTCTGGAATCCCCGATACGCTTCTTTGCCCGGTATTATGAAAGCGAAAAAGAAACCTTTGGCCACAAAATCGTTGGCCGATCTCGGGCTGGATGCTGCGGAATTCACTCCCGATAAGGCCAAGGTACAGAGCATTTCCCTGGAAATGCCCGCGGAGCGTGCGGCGGGAAGGATCATCAACGGAGATCTGGACACTGCCGGCAAGGCTGTAGAGTTGGTCAGAGTGTTGCACGAAGAAGCTAAAGTGATCTAAAGGAGAAAGAAGATGTCGAAATGTGTTTGCGTGGTTGCTGAATACCGTGCAGGGGACTTTCGCCGTGTTGCATATGAAGTGGCCAGTGAAGGAAAGCGGATTGCAGATATTCTCGGCACAAACGTCTGTGCGGTTCTCGTGGGATCGAATGTCATGGACAAGGCTCCCACCCTGGGAAGGTACGGCGTGGACAAAGTGTATGTAGCCGACGATCCCGCCCTGGAAAACTTTCTGCCGGAAACCCATGTGCCTGTGATCGCCGACCTCATCAAAAAGTGTGATCCGGCCCTGGTACTCCTTTCAGCATCCGTGGACGGTAAAGATCTGTCCGCCCGCCTCTCGGCCCGCCTGGAAGAGGGACTCGTGCAGGACTGCACCGAGATCGTCGTCGACGGCGGAAAAATCAAGGTCAAGAAGCCCATCTACGCCGGAAAATGCCTTGCCTGGAGTCAATGGGCGGAAGGCGCTATGCCCCTCATTTCCTGCCGGCCCAACGTCATGAGCTGTATGGCGCCCATGGAGGACAAGAAGGCCGAAGTGGAAAAAGTCGATGTCGCCGTTCCTCAGGCTCGTTCTTCCGTAACCGGTCTCGAACTGGATACCTCCGGCCGCGTCGGGCTGTCCGGTGCTGAAATCATCGTCTCCGGCGGACGGGGTATGAAGGAAGCCTCTAATTTCTCCATATTGGAAGAGCTTGCCAAGCTGCTGGGCGCTGCAGTGGGCGCCTCACGCGCTGCAGTGGATTCCGGGTGGCGTCCGCATGCCGACCAGGTGGGCCAGACGGGTAAGGTCGTCAACCCGAATCTGTACATCGCCGCGGGCATTTCAGGGGCCATTCAGCATTTGGCGGGCATGGGCTCTTCAAAATTCATCGTGGCCATCAACAAGGATGGGGATGCACCCATTTTCAGCAAGGCTGATTACGGCATCGTGGAAGACTTGTTTAACTTCATTCCCGCTTTTACGGAAGAAGTTCGCAAATTGAAGAGTACCTGTTCCTAAATCGATAAAGAGCGGGTCGTGTCGGATGGGCGAGAAGCCGGGGCGGAAGCTGTTTCCCCTGGCTTCTCCCATTTTAAAGGGGATAGCGGCAACTGCATCCCGGTGGAGGATGGATGGAGCGGATCTGGTACGGCAGCTATGATGCTCGGGTTCCTCATTCGGCAGACTATCCGGAAAAGTGTCTGCCGCTTTTGCTCGAAGAAATAACCAACAAGTATGCTGATCAGGTTGCCCTGGAATTTCTGGGGGCCTCATGGACCTACCGTTCTTTCTGGAAACATGTTTTGTCGCTGGCCAATGCGTTCCACCGAATGGGTGTGGGGAACGGAACAAAGGTGGCCGTCATGCTTCCCAACTGTCCCCAGTCGGTGATCGCCTACTATGCTGCTCTGTGGGCGGGGGCAGTGGTGGTCATGACCAATCCCCTCTATGTGGAACGGGAGATGGAGCGGCAGTGGAAGAGCGCCGAAGTGGAAGCCCTGGTGGTGCTCGACCACCTCTATCCGAAGGTCGAAAAAGTCCTCCCCCGAACCTCCCTCCGCCAGGTCGTCGTCACCAGCATCCGTGAGTACCTGCCCTGGTATCTCAAGCTCCTCTACCCTCTTAAGGCCTGGAAGAAAAAGCTTTTTACCGCTGTACCGTATGGTGGGAAGATCTCCAATTTTTCCCGTCTCATCGCCCAGCACTCTCCCACGCCTCCCCCTTGCACCACCAGGCTGGATGATTTGGCTCTTCTTCAATATACCGGAGGAACGACAGGCCTCTCCAAGGGAGTCATGCTCTCCCATCGAAACATTCTCTCCAACGTGGTACAGCTCAGTTCATGGTTCCCCGATTTGCGATGGGGGGGAGAGCGGTTCCTTGCCGTCCTGCCCTTTTCCCACGTCCTGGGGATGACGGCCTGTATGAACCTGCCCCTCTACTGCGGAAGCAGTTGTCATATCCAGCCCCGCTTCGACCTCGATGAACTGCTGAGGACGCTCCAAAAACAGCGCATCTCGCTTTTCCCGGGAGTCCCCACCATTTTTACGGCCATCTTGAACCACCCCGGGATCAAGTCTTACGACCTGTCCTCCATCCGCTTCTGTATCACAGGGGCCGCTCCCATGCCTCTCGAAGTCATCCGCCGATTCGAAAGCATTACGGGGAGCATGATCATAGAGGGCTACGGCCTGACGGAGGCGAGTCCCGTCACTCACTGCAATCCCATCACGGAAAAGCGCAAGCCCGGTTCCATCGGGATTTGCCTTCCCGATACCGACTGTAAAATCATGGACCTGGAAGAAGGCATCCACCCAATGCCCCTGGGCGAAAGTGGAGAGCTGGTCATTCGGGGTCCACAGGTGATGCAGGGCTACTGGCAAATGCCCGAAGAGACCAATTACGCACTGCGGGAAGGATGGCTTTATACCGGGGACGTGGCAACCATGGATCCGGAGGGGTTTGTCTTCATTGTAGACCGTAAGAAGGACATGATCATTTCCGGCGGGTACAACATTTACCCCAGGGAGATCGATGAGGTGCTTTACGAACATCCCGCAGTCCTGGACGCCGTGGCGGTGGGTATCCCGGACCCGTACCGTGGCGAAACGGTGAAGGCCTATGTTGTCAAGAAGCCGGGGCATGAGGTCAAGGAAAAGGAGATCATCGACTTCTGCAAGGCCCGACTGGCCGTCTACAAGGTGCCGAAATCCGTCGAATTTCGCGAATCCCTCCCCAAAACCATGGTGGGAAAGGTTTTGAGGAAGGAGTTGCGGATGGAGTCTTTGAAAAAGTCCGGCAGTTCGGAAAAGAGCTAGCGCAGGAATTTGGACCCTCATGCCAATCCTTTCCGGGCGGAGTGAAGCCCCTTCTCGGACCTCCGGCACAGAAGCCTCTCTGGATCTATCCGCAGAATGGCGACAGCTGATTTTCCGGGCCGCAGCCGATTTCTTCTTCTTCCAAAATCGGGGGTATCCCCGCAGCGCAGCCCTGGAATGGGTGGGCAACCGGTACCGGCTGGTCCACTTGGACCGCATGCTTCTCCACCGGGGCGTTTCCAGCGCCGAGGCGGCCTTGCGACGTCGAGGCAAGCGATGCCGGGGGGCGGTGTGGCGCGCGCAGCGCCTTGTCGTGGACGGTCACAATGTCCACATCACGGTGGAAAGCGCCCTGTTGGGCCGCCCGCTCCTCCTGGCCAATGATGGAGCCCTCCGGGACCTTGCGGGAGAATCGGCAAAATTTCGTTTTCGAGAAGCCAGTGCCCTGGCGGCTGAGGCCATTTTCCGATTTCTGGAAGAGCTCCGCCCTGTTGAAGTCCTTTTCCTGTTTGACTCCCCCATGAGTCATAGCGGCGCTCTTGCCAGTCTCTATCGCCGGCACATGAAAACCGTCGGCATCGACGGGGACGCCCGCGCAGTCCCGGTGCCCGAGCGAGAGTTTCCGTATCGTCAGTGCGTTGTGGCTTCCAGTGACAGTGCGGTCATGGATGCAAGCTGCCAATGGCTGGACCTGGCACAGGGAGTCCTTGAAATGTCGGGAAGACTGGAACTCGCTGCGGATTTTTCTTCTCTCATATGTGAACGTTCAGCTGTTAGCCTTTAGTCCTTCCCTCGACTTTCCCGGGTCTCTCCATGCCGCTTGTCAAAAGGCATGAGCTGTGTTAGCTAAGGAACCCGCTGAAGCTTGCTTTCATATCAAGAACTTGGTACGGGTGTAACCTCCCAAGACGCAATAGCTGTTTCTCACGAAAGGAAAAGAGAACCATGGCAGAAATAGCCCCTTTTCGAGGGCTGCGCTACAATAGCGAAAAGGTGCCGGATTTGGCGCGGGTGGTGATCCCACCCTATGATGTGATTTCTCCCAGTGAACAGAAGGAATTCTATCGAAGCAGTCCCTACAACATGGTGCGGCTGGAACTGGGCATGGCGACTTCGGAGGACTCTCCCGAAAACAATCCCCACACGCGGGCTGCCGCATTCCTCCGAGATTGGCAGCGTGATGAAGTCCTCGTCCGGGACACGGACCCATCCGTCTATTACTACGAGTTGGATTACTCCCTCGATCCCCAGCTCCGAAAAACCCGCTACGGTTTCATATGTGCCCTGAAATTGGAGGATTTCAGCTCGGGGTCTGTCCGACCCCATGAAAAGACCTTCCAGGCAGTCAAGGACGAGCGGCTTCAGCTGATGCTTTCCTGTCATGCCAACCTCAGCCCCGTATTCGCCCTCTATGCCGATCCCGAGCAATCCGTCGACAACAGCCTCAGGGCCGGACGCGACGGCGATCCCGTCGTCGCTTTCACAGATGCCCGGGGAATGGAGCACCGTTTGTGGCGTGTGCGCGATCTGGCGGTTTTGGAGCGCGTGAGAGATCTCATGCGCGGGAAGGCGTTGTTCATCGCCGACGGGCATCATCGCTATGAGACCGCTTTGAATTACCGCAACCTGCAGCGCCGGCGTCATGGGGAGGCAAGCCCCCGTGCCACCTTTGAATACATCATGGTCTATCTGTCCAATCTGAACCAGGAGGGGCTGACGATTCTCCCGACGCATCGGCTGCTGCGCCGGCTCGGCTCCTGGAGCCTTTCAGACTTTCTGGATCAGGCCGGGGCTTATTTCGAGATTTCATCCTTTGCTTCCAATGAGGCAGGGGAAAAG
>DAIQOB010000156.1:0-6603 GCA_036788075.1 Syntrophobacteraceae bacterium | reverse complement strand
TTACTGGTGAATATATACGTGCTGAATTTCTTGATGTTGCTGTAAACGGTGCGCCCTTCTTCGATGGCATTGACGATGGAGGCGAAGTTGTCGTCCAGAAGGATCATATCCGAAGCCTCGCGGGCCACATCGGTTCCCGAAAGGCCCATGGCCACACCGATGTCGGCCTTCTTGAGGGCTGGAGCGTCGTTCACGCCGTCGCCGGTGACGGCCACCACGTGATCCATCCGCTGCAGGGCTGCCACGACGCGCAGCTTGTGCTCGGGAGCAGCCCGGGCAAAAACCACTTCCTTTTGAAGGGTCTGCTTCAGTGCTGCATCGTCCATGGCGTCGAGATCCGCGCCACTTACCACCACGGGGTGCGCCTCCCGGAGGATCCCGATGCGGTGGGCGATGCTTTCGGCCGTGAGCCCGTAGTCTCCCGTGATCATGATGATGCGGATTCCGGCCCGGTGGCACTTGACGACGGCCTCGGAAACCTCAGGCCGGGGCGGATCCATCATGGCGATGAGTCCCAGAAAGGTCAGCTCTCGTTCAACGGTTTCGGAAGTGAACGCCGACAGGCTCCCACCGGTCCGTATGGAATCCTCAGGGAGAACGCGTTGCGCAACGGCCAGGACTCTCAGTCCGCTGCGGGCATGTGCATCGTTGGCGTCCATGATTTGCTCTCGCAGTGGACCAGTTAGTTCCTGCTCCGATCCGTTTGTGAGCATGCGCGTGCACAGGCCGAGGACCTCCTTGGGGGCTCCCTTCACGTAGACCACGCCGGGCTGGCGGCTGGAGCCGTGGAGGGTGCTCATCCTCTTGCGCCGCGATTCAAAAGGCAGCTCCCGCAGGCGAGGGGTCTCGCGCTCCTCCGCATCCAGGTCCAGGCCTGCTTTGAGTGCCAGTACCCGGAGGGCTCCTTCGGTGGGATCGCCCAAAATCGTCCAACTTGAGGATCCTCCTTCGGGGGGCAGGAGGCGGGCGTTGTTGCAGAGCCCGGCTGCGACGAGGAGCCGGCGCAGGTCCTGCTCGTTGGTGAGCGCAAGCGATCGGGCGCCTTCCTGGATTTGCCCTTCGGGGAGATAGCCCGTTCCCGTAACGGTCAGAGACCTCCCAGCCATCCAGATGTTGCGCACGGTCATTTCGTTCTGGGTGAGGGTCCCGGTTTTGTCTGTGCAGATGACCGAAGTGGAACCGAGAGTCTCCACCGAAGCGAGGCGTTTCATGAGAGCGTTCCGCCTGGCCATGCGCTGTACCCCCATGGCCAGGGAGAGGGTCACTGTGGGGAGCAGTCCTTCGGGCACGAAGGCGACGATCATGCCCATGCCGAAAATGAAACTCTCCGTCAGGTCTACCCCCGCCAGCACCACGGCCAGGAGGAAGAAAACCCCTCCCATGGATACGGCGATGGCCGTGACGAGCTTCGTAACGCGCTGCATCTCCTTTTGGAGAGGGCTGGGTGCGTCGCCGATACCCTGGGTGAAGCCTGCGATCTTGCCGAATTCGGTCTCCATGCCGGTGGCGAAAACGACCGCCTTGCCCGTACCCGAGACGACATTGGTGCCCGTGAAGACGATGTTGGGAATTTCAATGCGGGTGAGACTTCGGTTGCGTGTGGCTTCGCAGGTCTTGCGCACCTGCACGGATTCTCCCGTGAGGGTGGACTGATCCAGCCGGAGCTCGGCCTCTTCCACCAGGCGGGCGTCAGCCGAGATGCGGTCTCCTTCCGAAAGAATGAGCAGGTCGCCCGGCACCAGCTCCTGGGCCGGAACCCGCTGGCCTTTGCCGTCGCGCAGGACTTGAGCATAGACGGGGAGCAGCCGGCGCATGGCTTCCGTGGCTTTTTCCGCCTTGTATTCCTGCCAGAAGCTGAAGGCGCCGTTGATGAGATTCACCGCCCAGATGGAGACGGCCAGTTGGGGCATTCGCGCCACCAAGGCGACAGCACCGGCAATCCAGAGCAATATCGCCATGAGATGGATGAAATTGGCGAGAAACTTGACCCAGAGCGGCTTCCTCCGGGCTTCGCGCAGGAGGTTCGGTCCGAAGCGCTCCAGGCGCTCTCGGGCTTCCTCGGCGGTCAACCCCTCCGGTCGCGTCTCCAGTGCCGCAAATACCTCCCGGGTCGGAAGCATTTCTATGGAGCTTTCCGGGTCAGGTCCTCCGGGAGGATGGTCGTTCACCGAGCTGTTCATGGGCCGGCACCTCGAGAGCCATTCAGTCGATGTGCTTGCCGGGCGGAGTATGCGCCCCTGAGCAAGGAATCACCTGTAAAACCCCGATAAACCGCGAGCAACCACACAGAACCAACTTCCCTACTGCAGGCAAGCCGCATGTGTGGTTGCCTGTCAGGTTGAGGGCCCAGGCTAGCCCCTGCGCCAAAAGCCTAGGGGAATGGAAAAGACCGTATCACAAGCGAAAAACGATGAAAACGCATAATTTCATGGGCGTCCCCTCTTCCACTGTCGTTGTTTTGTTCATAATACTTCTCGTCACCGTTCCAAAGGGTATCTTTGGGTAAGCAGAGTGATTAGTTTAAACTCTACCAGATTCCTGGTTGCGGGTTTTCAGTTCCGTGTGATGTGAGTTAGGGATTGCTTTGGTTTGCGGCCATTAAATCTTACCTGTCGAAGGAGAATGCCATGAAAGTGAAAATTGACTACGATTTATGTATGGGTGACCAAAATTGTCACAAGGTATGTCCCGAAGTTTTTGATTTCGATCAGGACCAACTGCAATCGAAAGTTCGTGTTGACAGTATACCCGCTCACCTGGAGGATAAAGTCAGACAGGCAGCGAGGGAATGTGCACCAGGAGCCATCATTGTTGAGGAGTGATCTGTCTCTGCCTCATGAAAGGCTCGGATGCTTTTTCAATGGGTCTTTGGGGCGACGGCAACGATGACAGTAAGGTATTTTTTTGCGGGAAAAGGAAAGGATGGACCTTGACACCCCAGCAACACGGGTTGCGGTTCGCCTTGGTACATGGAATGAAGGGCAGTGACCAGAGCTCATTTTCTTTGAAATGCACTAAAGAGGTCAGTCCATATGAATCCAAAGGATTCGCTGAGAGAAGAACATGGTACAATAATCAAAATGCTTGTGGTCCTTCAGAATTATTTTACGAATCCTGTGGATTTAAAGGAGGGAGAAGCAAAAGACCTCGAAGCACTTATCGAATTCTTTGAGATCTACGTAGACCTGTATCACCACGGAAAAGAAGAGCAGCACCTGTTTCCTGCCCTGTTCCGTGCTCAGGTTCCCGATATCGATTCTCTCATCAACTCGCTCATTGATGACCACCGTCAGGCCCGCATGAACATGGAACAGATAAAATCCCGTACTGTGGCCATGAACTCTTACACTGGGGCTGACCATAACGAAATCTGCAAGGCAGTGCAACGTTACGTGGAATTAGTTAGAAAGCATATCCGCAAAGAAAATTCAGAGTTACTTCCATTGATTGAAGAAAGCCTTTCCGAAACTGAAAAATTGAGGATGGTTGGACATTTCCATGACCTGGAAGAGGACATCCTCGGTTCGAGCGGGCTCGAAGCATTTCTGGTCGGCGTCCGGACACTTTGCCAGAAGTATTCCCTTCATTAGATTTGACAAGTATGCACGTATCTCGTACGAAAGCCTAATCAGAGCCAAGGGGGTATCCTGTATCTTTTGTGCAGGCTTCATGCTTCATCGAAAAAACAACCCCACTTTTTTGGGGATGATTTCTGGGGGAGACTCCAAATATGGATGAATGGGGAAGGGACCCCGGCGTGCAAAGCGTCCGCAGGGTGTTTGGTCTTTTTGAGCGAGGGTATGATCAGCTGCTGAAAGAGCTGAATCTGTCGCCCCTGGATGCGAGGCTGCGCCCTGCCCGCGAGGGAGCCTTGAGGCTGTATGGAAGAGCCTGCAGCCTGGCAGCGGCCAAAAGGCTGGGCTGGGATGAAACGGCGCATGCCGCCGTCTACCTGGAGTGCCTGGTCCTGGTGCTCGGCAGGCAGGGGATCCCCATTCCGGAAGGGGTGCAGCAGGCCCATCGGGCGCACGGCGATTTATTGCGGGAGGTGACAGCATGATCCGTTTGAGGCTTTTCGGCCGCTGTCGCATTTACCATGACCCGGTGAGCCCCGTATTGAAAGCGCCGGCCCAGATCGGATGGGACGCCTGGTTTCGCAGCATTGACCTGGTTACCCCCAGGCGGCTCAAGGGAAAGGAACTGCTGCTCCGGACACGCGGCTGGTGGACGGTGGAACCTTCCGAGGTGGCCGAGGTGGTCGAGCCCCACGGCCGGCTTGTGGTGGGTGAAAAAGGCGAGCTCATGGTGGAATTTGAAAATCAGCCCGCCGTCGAAGCCCTCTCCGCCGCCCTTTCGGAGCGTTTCGGCGACCAGGTGCTCCTGACGCCGTAAAACTTTGCGGGATTTCAAATGGGGGATGCCACCACCAGGATGACACAATCCTCCGACCCGTTGTTCAGCAGAGCGTGCGTCGAGCCGACGGGAATCCATGTGGCATCCCCGGGGCCTACCTGCCGGGTTTCGTCGTCCACGCGTATCTGCCCGGTTCCGCTGGCTACAAAATAGATTTCCTCCATGGGATCGATATGTGCTTCGATCTCCTTGCCCGGAGCCAGCCGGGCGATGGCCAGAAAGCCGATCTCCTGCAAGACCCTGCGATCCAGGATCATCTGGGCGATGGCGCCCCCGTGGGCGCGGTAGGTGGTCTCCAGGACTTCTTTATCATTCACATTTCTTACGATCATCGTGCTCATTTCCTTTTACGGAGAAACCCGTATAGAAAGTTGTGGAAAATACGCTCCGCCAGCTTGTCGGGATTCACTTCTCCAGTGGGGTCATACCATTGCTGAATCCACACGCACATTCCCATGAGGCAGTGAGCATCCACGGCCAGGTGATCGACCGGCAGCTGTTCGTGTACGCAAAGCTTCGCCAGGGCTGATTTCCAGTAGGATAGGGTTGCCCTCTGCTTCTCCTTCAACTGGTCATAACGGTCGCCCCTGAGGCAGTTTTCATCGTGGACGACGAGTCTGCTACGCGACCTGTCTTCACAGTATTTATTGATCTGCAGTCCGATCATTGCCCGGAGCAGTTCGGCCGGGTCCGATATCTGATTGTGGAGCTCCTGCATTCCGACCAGGATTTCCTCCATGAAGGCGTCGAGGATCTTGAACAGCAGCTCCTCTTTCGAATCGAAATAATAGTACAACCCGGCCTTCGTCATGCCCACCGCTTCGGCGATATCTCTGAGGGATGCCTTGTCGTATCCCATATCGCACAGGATTTTGGCGGCAGTATTGTAGATGACATCTATCTTCCGTTCACCATCCTTCACAAGTGCATGTTTCATGAGAGGGTCAGGCTCCTTTGCCGAAGCCGCAATCGGGGTATCTGCACGCACTGCAGTTGACGCAGAGTCCCCCGTGAGCCAGCTGGACGATATCTTCGCGCGTGATCTCTTCGCCTGCCAGGATCCTCGGAAGCATGACATCGAAGATGCTGGTCTGGTGATACATGACACAGCCGGGCAGGCCCAGGACGGGAACATCACCCAGGTAGGCCAGCATGAACATGGCCCCCGGAAGCATCGGCGCTCCGTAGGTCACCACCCGCGCGCCGCAGGCTCGGATGCCCGAAGGAGTCACATCGTCGGGGTCCACGGACATTCCGCCGGTCACGGTGATCATGGTCGCTCCCTGCTCCAGAAACGCATGGACAGCGTCCTTGATGAGCTCCGTGCGATCCGAGACGAAAGTCTGCCCCAGGACCCTGCACCCCAGGTCCTCGAGCTTCTTCATGACGCTGGGGCCGAACCGGTCCTGGATGCGGCCGTGATAAACTTCGCTTCCCGTGGTGATCACCCCCACATCGAGGCTTTGGAAGGGGAGGACCTGGAGGATGGGGTGATGCCGTCGGCAGACTTCCTCCACCTGCTCGATCCGGGCTTCCTCGATCACCAGGGGGATGATCCTCGTGCCTGCCAGGACTTTTCCTGCCGTCACGCGCTGGTGGGTGTGCAGGCTTGCGAAGACGATCTGCTCTGCGTTGACGGCATAAAGCCCCTCCACATCGATCTTCAGGAGTCCGTCATACTCGGCAATCAGCTCGATCTTTCCTTCCCTGGGTGTGGAAAGCCGCACGCCCTTCCCGGCAGCAGCCTGGGCAATGCGGAGGGCTGCAGTGTCCTCGTGCAGCAATCCGTCGTTCATGTCCCAGACGTAGATATGCTCCTTGCCCATGTCGAGAAGCCGGGCAATGTCTTCCTGCTCCAGGATATGCCCCTTCTTGAAGGCCGGACCTTTAAACTGTCCCGGGATGATCTGAGTCAAATCATGGCACAGAACCATTCCCACCGCGTCCTGTACGGGTACTGTCTTCACAATGTCCCTTTCGTGTAAATAGTCAGGATGTTTGGGCCATCTCAGGGAAACGGGCCTGACATGAATATCCGACGGAAACAATATCCCATTATTGTCGACCAAAACAGTGCAATATTTTCATGATGCGGGCTCTGTTCTGCCCCGGTAAGGCGACTTTTTCATGAAAGCAAAATTTTTACCTGCCGACAAGTAAAAAAAGGTCCTCCTGCGTGGCCGACCCCTC